>CAZOXS010000020.1:0-21746 GCA_964583785.1 uncultured Victivallales bacterium | reverse complement strand
CGCTTGCCCGATTCCTTCAGTCTCGCCACTCGCATGATCGCCCCCCCATCAATTCAGGCACATCTCAACCTGTGCCATCGAAAACAACCCGACGTTCCCACAAAAGAAATGGCAACGCAACAACAAAATAATATTAATGGTGTGTCCCTAATTATTCCTGTCCCTAATTATTCCTAATTATTCTGCAAACAAGCCTATTCTCTTTTCAGACGCGGGGATACCCCGCAAACTTTCCGATTGCTGCACTCATAAGAATTCAGCAAGCCCGAGCCAGCAAATCCACGTCGCGGGCGCCGGTGTAAACCACATCGACAAAGTCGCCGCGCTGTGTACCGGACGGAAGGCCGCGAACGAGGGTCTCGCCATCGACTTCGGGGGCCTGGCGGCGGGTGCGGCCGCGGGCGAGGCCATCGCGCCCGGCGGGGTGCTCGATCAGCACCCGGTCGGTCTGGCCCTTGAGCTGGCGGTGTTTGGCGGCAACGATTTCCTGTTGCTGGGTCATCAGCCGCGCATAACGGTCCTCGGCCACCTCCAGTGGCGGGGTATCGGGCATATCGAAGGCGGTGGTGCCCTCCTCCGGGGAGAACACAAATGCGCCGAGATGATCGAACTGCGCCTCGCGGCAGTAGTCGAGCAGATGTTGGAAGTGCGCCTCGGTCTCGCCAGGGAAGCCAACCAGACAAGTGGTGCGGATCACGGCGTCCGGCAGGCGTTCGCGGATGCGGCGGGTCATGGTCGCCACGGCACGGGCGGTGCCGCCGCGGCGCATGCCTCGCAGGATGTCGGGGTGGCTGTGTTGCACCGGCACATCCAGATAGCGGCAGACCGCCGGGGTCTCGGCCATGGCATCGAGCAGCTCGTCGCTGACCAGCGAGGGATAGCCATAAAGCAGCCGCACCCAGAAATCGCCCTCCAGCGCGCCCAGTGCCCGGATGAGTGCGGGCAGGCCACCGGGCTCGGACAGGTCGCGGCCATAGGACATGATGTCCTGCGAGATGATGTCCAGCTCGCGGAAACCGCGGCCGATCAGCTCGCGCGCTTCTGCCAGGATCCGCTCGCGAGGTCGCGAACGGTGTTTGCCGCGAATCGCCGGAATGGCACAGAAGGCACAGCGATGATTGCAGCCCTCGGCAATCTTCAGCCAGGCATTGGCGCCGCTGCTGAAGACCACGGGGGCGGCGGGCTCAAAGAGCCGCCGCGCAGTCGGGGAAATGGCCATGATGCCGCGCTCGCCCTTGTCCAGCGAGCGGACGATCTCGCCAATGCGGTCGAGATCGTCGAGGCCGATGAAGGCATCCACATCGGGCAGGGCCTCGCCGATGCGGTCGCGGTAGCGTTGCGGCAGGCAGCCCGCCACCAGCACGGCCCGGCAGGGGCCGCGCTGCTTGAGCGCGCAGGCCGACAGGATGGTCTCCATGGATTCCGAGCGTGCATCCTCGATGAACGAGCAGGTGTTGACGATCACGATATCGGCCGTCTCGGGGGCGGCGGAAAGCGTGAGCCCGTCGGCGATCAGCCGGCCGGCCATCAACTGGGAATCCACCAGGTTCTTGGCGCAACCGAGACTGATGAACCCGACCGACAGCGTGGCGGCAGCAGACGGCGCAGGCTTACTCAACGTAGGGCTCCGGCGGCGGGATAAAAAGCAACAATTCATGATCCGCCGGCGGGCGGGGCCCGACACGACTGGCCAAGAAGCGGATCACGGTAATCAGCACCAGAAGCACCACCAGGGCGGCCAGCACGATGCCCACACGCTTGAGCATCCGGTCGCTCCACTTGAGATTGGCCAGCCGGGTTTTCAGGCGTTCGGCAAGAATAACAGCGCGATCACGCAGTGGCTGCAACAGGCTGCGAACCGTGGCAGAAAGCGGCCGGTTCTCGCTCCGGGTCTGATGTCGCAGCGAGGCTGGCTTCATCCCGATGGTCCCTTGGAGGGGCGATTGGACCGCGAGTGGCGGAGGGGGCGAGGCAGGGGCTTCTGACGCGGGGCGCGGAGTATGCGAGGGCGTGATCCGCCGGCGACGTGAACTGGCAAACTCGAAGAGGTCTGACGCCAAGGGTGCCACTTCCGGTCCCGTGGGCACAGGATGATCCGTTTCGGGCTCGGCGACGGCGGGTTCCGGTTGTTCGTCTTCGGACTCTCCATTGATCGTCCGTACGTAAGCGGCAATCAATGGCTTCGGATCAAGCCCCACGCACTCCGCGAACAACTTGATGAAACCCTTGCCATAGATGGCGGCCGCGATGCGGTGGAAATCGTCATGCTCCAGGTCATCGACAATCTGCACCTTCATGCGGGTCATCTCGGCCACCTGCGAGGTCGTGAGCTGCTTTTTCAGGCGGGCATCCTGTAGTGTCGGTCCTATAGCCATGAATTATACATCCCTCTCGGTTACTTCCTCGTCGATATCCTCGTCGTTTTCCAATGCGTCCCCAGTATTTTCCATATTGACATCTAAATCAATAAGGATTTCCCGCGGCTCGGAACCACGCGGCGGGCCCAGCAGGCCGCGTTCCTCGAGGATGTCGATAATACGCGCGGCACGTGTGTACCCGATGCGCATGCGCCGTTGCAGGGACGAGGTCGATGCGCGGTGCGTCTCGCGGATGATCTCGATCGCCTGCTCGACCAGTTCATCATCGCCGCCGTCATCGATGGATTCGGATGCCGTGCCGGACTTCTCGAGCTTGTTCTGGATCTCCATCTCGAAGGCCGGCTCCGCCTGGGCCTTGATGTGGGCGATGATCCGATCGATTTCCGCATCGCTGATCATGGTTCCCTGCGAACGTACCAGCTTGCTGGTGGCAGGCGGCAGGTAAAGCATGTCCCCGCGGCCGAGCAGTTTATCTGCCCCGGACTGGTCCAGGATGGTACGGCTGTCAACCTTCTGCGCCACCTGGAAGGCAATCCGTGCCGGGAAATTGGCCTTGATCGTGCCGGTGATGACATTGACCGACGGCCGCTGGGTGGCAATGATCATATGGATACCCACCGCGCGCGACAACTGGGCCAGCCGCGCGATGCTGTTCTCGATCTCGGCCCCGGCGGCGAGCATCAGGTCGGCCAGCTCGTCGATGATAATCACGATATACGGCACCGACGAGGGGGACTCGTCGGTCTTCGCCTCCACCGCCGGCTGCTCGGCATCGACACCGAACAATTCGCCCTGGACAACCGCATGACGGTTGTTGAAGCTCTCGATGTTGCGGACCTTCGCCTTCGCGAACATCTTGTAGCGGTTCTCCATTTCCGTGATCGCCCAGCGCAGGCTCAGTGCCACCTTCTTCGGATCGGTAATGACGGGAACCACCAGATGGGGCAAATCGTTGTACATCGAGAACTCGACGATCTTGGGGTCGACCAGGATCAAGCGCAACTCATCCGGCGTCTTCGACATGAAAAGGCCGGCCAGGATCGCATTGATGCAGACCGACTTCCCCGCGCCCGTCGCGCCCGCGACCAAAAGATGCGGCATCTTGGCCAGGTCGGCAACCACATTGCGCCCGCCGACATCCTTGCCCAGCGCCAGCGGCAACCGCATGGTGCCCGCATTCCACTCCTCGCTCTCGATCACCTCGCGGAACATGACCATCTTGGCGACCTCGTTCGGGATCTCGATCCCGACAACCCCCTTGCCGGGCACAGGGGCCTGCACGCGCAGGCTATGCGCCTTGAGCGAAAGCGCCAGGTTATTGGCCAGCGCGGCAATGCGCTCGACACGAACGCCGCGGGCAGGCAGCAACTCGTAGCGCGTCACGACGGGGCCCTGCTTGATGCTTGTCACCTCGGCCTCAATCCCGAACTCGCCCAGCGTTTCCACCAGAATCGCCGCCGTCGCGCTATTATCATTGACCGTGCCCTTGGCATGCCCCGGCGGCAGCGGATCCAGCAGACTGATCGGCGGCAAGCGATAACCGGGGAACCGGCTCTTGTCCGGATCAATCACCGGCGACGGCAGGGGTTCCGGCGGCGGTTCGGATGGCGACGGGGCGGCGGCAGCAGTCTGACTGGACGCTTTCGGCTCACGGTGCAGCAGGGCACTGATCCGCTTCTTGCCGGACTCGACAGGCAACGCGATCGCGTCATCGCCCTCCTCGTCGTCGGGCCCGGCCGCCCGCCGGCGAATCTGTTCCGAAAACTCCTTCTTGCGCAGCTCGCGCTCAAGCCGGGCCTGCTTCTTGCGCAGCTCGCGCTCCTCGCGCTCCAGCAGCAGCCGTTTGTCACGCATTTCCGAGTGTCGTTGCAGCATGATGTCAATCAGCAAGCCGGCCATCGCGGCGGTGTAGCGGAAGGCCACGCGCAGGTTATGCCAGCCGACGGCCATCACAAACACAAAGAGGAACAACGACCAGAGCAACGCCCCCGCTCCGATCGGGCTGAGCCAACGGATCAGGAGCCCGTGGGTGATCAACCAGCCGAACACTCCCCCGTTATCGGTGATGTTGGCAGCGGCCTTCACATTGAAGACGCCGTGCAGATCAAGCAGGGCCGCCAGGAGTATAAGGCAGAGCGCCGCCCACAGGCTGTGTGTGCGCACGGAACCACGCCGCAGCACCAGCAGCAAGCCGTTGATCACGCACCACACCGGCACCAGCCAGGCGCCGATGCCGATACCCATCAACAGGACAAACCCAGTCCAGGCACCAACCGCGCCAATCCAATTGCCGGGGGGCGTGCCGGGAGGCATGTTCAGGATGCCGATATCGCGCCAGTCATAGGAAACCAGGCTCAGCAGGATCAGCAACGCCAGAGGAAAGCAAATCACACCGGCAATCATGCGGCCCGGAGAGGGATATTCGTCTTGTTTAGTCGCTTCCGCCATGCTGCCTACCTCGGTTGCCCGTCGCCGGGAGGGCGTTCCTGTTCATCCGGGGGAGGATTGGCCGCCGGAGCGGCGGGCGCGGCGGGCCGGACGCCAACCGCCGTCTCTTCACGCGGCGTCACGGAGACTGTGATCATCGGGGGATTGACCGCCGTGCTGACCTCCACCCCGTCGTGCAGATGCACCCCCGCCGGAACGGTATAGGAGCCCGGCTGCAGGATATCCAGGCAATCCACAAAGATCCGGATATCACCCGGATCAATGCGATTGACCGCCTGCGGGCTGCCCAGAACGCTCAGATCGACGCGGGCGGGCGAGAACCGGACCTGCATGCTGGAGCCGGTCTGGTGCAGCGCCAGCACGGGCAGGCTTTTCCATTCGCGGCTGATCGCCTCGGTCACAACACTGACCCTCGCCGATATCTCGGCCGGCTCAACCGCCCAGACACCGCTTTCGGTATCCGTCAGGATGCGGAGGCGCTGCGTGAACGAATCCACGGCACCGTCGACATCAATCGGACCGGTCCGCAGGATCTTCAGCTCGGTCAGTTGTGTCTTGGGGCCGCGCACAGACGCGATTTTCGGCTCGTAATCGACTTCGGCCCTTCCCAGCAGCGGCTTGCCTGCCAGCTCCGGTTTGGCAATAGCGATGTTCCGGATGATTTCGCGATCGAAGGTCAGGTTGACAATACCCGGGCGTACACGGATCACGCTAACCCCCCGTAGCGGGCCGTTGACATTCTTCGGGCCGATCGGAACCTGGGCGGTACCGGAAACACCGGAAACACGCGGCGAGGCAATCAACCGCAATTGCGCCGGATCAAGCCGCTTCAGATCATCGAATGATCCCCGGCAGGTAATAACCGCCGTCCGTGCATCCTGCCGCAACACAGCAATGCCCTTCTCCATCTGCACGGCGATCGGGATCTCGAACTCCTCCTGCTGGTTGGTGATCCGCTGGATGGCGTAGACCGAGGCCGTTGCCAGTGCCAGCGCCAGCAGTTTCAGCAGACGGTTCTCATTTAGGAACATGGCGAGTCGTTCGCGCTTAGTTGGCATCGTCGCCCTCCTTCCCTGCCCGTTTTTCGGACTTGGCGATGCCTTCCGGCGTCAGATCGAGCTGTTCCTGCATGCGTCGCAAGGCGCTGTCCTCCTTCTGCCCCTTCAGCAGCGCGTTGAGAAAGCGCTTGAGCCGCTCGCCGTCCAGTCCGCGGCTCAACCGACCGCGATAGCTGACCGAAATGGTGCCGGTCTCCTCGGAGACAATAATCACCACCGCGTCGGTCTCGTCGCTCAGACCGACGGCGGCACGATGCCGCGTGCCAAGGCTCTTGTGCAACTCCGTCCGCTGCGAAAGAGGAAAGACGCAACTGGCCGCCATCAGCCGGTTGCCCTGGATGATCACGCCCCCATCGTGCAGCGGCGTATGCGGGAAGAAAATGCTGGCCAGCAGCTCCGGCACCACCGGCGCATCGATCTTGATGCCGGTCTCACGGATCGCGCGGGTACCGATCTCGCGCTCGATCGCGATCAGCGCCCCGACCTTGTGCGTGGAAAGATGCGTCACCGCCTGCACCACGTTATCGATAACCGACCGTCGGTCCGTCCCCGGGCTGAATACCGGCTGCTTCCCCAGCTCGGCCAATGCTCGGCGGATCTCGGGCTGGAAGATCACCAGGAAGGCGACAGCCAGATAAACCGAGATATTGCGCAGCACCCAGTTCAGTTCCGCCAGATTCAGGATGTAGGTCAGCCCGAGCAGGATGGCCAGCACCAGCAGCATCCCGACCAGCACTTGGGCACCACGGGTCCCCTGCAGGAAAAGGAAGATGTAGTAGAAGGCACCGGCCAGCACGAATATCTCGAAAAGTCCGCCCCAGCCAATAGACAGAATGTATTCGATCATGCGGCCGCCTCCGCTTGCTGTTCGGTGTGTTCGCGGAAAACCTCGCGCACGGCGACGGCCACGCGCGCAGCCTGAACCGATTCGGCCACGTCATGCACGCGCAGGATCGAGGCCCCGTGCAGGATAGCCGCTGTCAGCGCCGCCAGACTGCCGGCCAGACGGTCGTCCGCGTCCTCCACGCCACTGAGCACCCCGATAAAGCGTTTACGGGACATCCCGGCCAGTACCGGACGCCCGAGCCGCGCGATCCGATCAAGCCCCGCGATCAGCGCGATATTGTGCGCCGCGGTCTTGCCAAACCCGATGCCGGGATCAAGCACCACGGCTTCCGTCGCGATACCGGACACGCCGGCGGCGACCAGCCGGGTCGCCAGCCAGTCGGCGACCTCCCCGGCGACATCCCCATACTGCGGATTGTCCTGCATGGTGCGGGGCGTCCCGCGCATGTGCATCAGCACCACGCCCGCCCCGGTCTCGCGTACCACCGCCGCCATTTGCGGATCGCCTTCCAGCGCCGTCACGTCGTTGATGATACAGGCCCCGGCGCGCACCGCCTCGCGGGCGACCTCCGCCTTGGCGGTATCGATACTGATCCGGGCTCCCGGCACGGTGGCCAGCGCCTCGATCACCGGCAGCACCCGGCCCATCTCGGTCCGCGCATCGACCGGCTCGGCTCCCGGGCGGGTCGACTCACCGCCGATGTCGATGATGTCGGCCCCCTGTGCAAGCATCTCGCGGCCACGGGCTAGCGCGGCATCAAGCGACAGGTAACTCCCGCCATCCGAGAACGAATCGGGCGTGGCGTTGAGTATGCCCATGATCAGCGGCTGTGCGCCGATGATCAGTCGGTCTTGTCGGCACTGCCAGTGCATTTGTCCTCTTCCTTTTTGACATCCAGGGCACCCTCGTTGGCCGATACCTCCGCTGGAGACTGCTCGTCCTTCGGCAGCGGTGCCTTGGCCTTTTCCCGCGCTTCCTTTTCCTTGTCGATCACCGCGCGCTCCTCGGGGGTGCGCACACGTCCGATCTCCACGATATCCTTGACATCGTGTCCGTCGATCGTCTCAAGTTCGAGCAACCGCCTGGCAACCCTCTCGAGTTTCTCGCGGTTCTCCTCCAGGATGCGCACGGCCCGCTCGTGGGCCTCGCGCAGCAGGCGGGCGACCTCGGCATCGATGCGACGCGCCGTCTCCTCACTGTAGTCCTGCTGCCGCGAGACCTCGCGACCTAGGAACATGAGTTCCTGGTTCTGGCCGAAACGCTGCGGCCCGAGTTCCTCGCTCATCCCCCAGTTGCACACCATCATCCGGGCGATGCTGGTCGAGACCTTGATGTCCTGCGACGCCCCGGTGGTGATCTCGCCGAACACGATCTCCTCGGCGGCCCGCCCGCCCATCGCCCCGCAAAGCTCCCCGAGCAGCTTGGTACGGGTCTTGGTGTAGGAATCCTTCTCGGGCAGGGACATCGTGGCGCCGAGATAGGCGATGCCGCGCGGGATGATCGTCACCTTATGCAGCGGTTCCGCTTCCTCCACGAGCTGCTGGACGATCGCATGCCCCGCCTCGTGATAGGCCGTCAGGAGCTTCTCCTTATCGTCGATCGCGCGGCTGCGGCGCTCCGCGCCCCACATGACCTTGTCGCGCGCCTCCTCCAGATCCTTCATGTCCACGGCCTTCTTGCCCTGGCGGGCCGCCAGCAGCGCCGACTCGTTGAGTAGGTTCTCCAGGTCGGCACCCGAGAAACCGGGCGTGCCGCGGGCAATGCGCCGCAGGTCGGCATCCTCGCCGAGCTTGATGTTGGTCGAATGGATCTTGAGAATGTCCACGCGCCCGTCGATCATCGGCAGGTCGATCACGATCTGGCGGTCGAAACGCCCGCGCCGCAGCAGGGCCGGATCCAGCACGTCCGGGCGGTTGGTGGCCGCCAGGATGATCACCCCCTCCGAGGTCTCGAAACCGTCCATCTCCACCAGCATCGCGTTGAGCGTCTGCTCGCGCTCGTCGTGGCCCCCGCCGATGCCCGTGAACCGGCTGCGGCCGACCGCATCGATCTCGTCGATGAAGATGATACAGGGCGCGTTCTTCTTGCCCTGCTCGAACATGTCGCGCACCCGCGAGGCACCGACCCCCACGAACATCTCGACAAAGTCCGAACCGCTGATGCTGAAGAACGGGACATCCGCCTCGCCGGCGATCGCCTTGGCCAGCAGCGTCTTGCCTGTGCCCGGGGGCCCCATCAGCATCACGCCCTTGGGGATACGGCCGCCAAGCGTCTGGAACTTCTTCGGATCCTTCAGGAACTCGATGATCTCCTGCACCTCCTCCTTGGCCTCGTCAACCCCGGCGACATTCTTGAAGGTCACTTTGTTCTTCTCGCGGTTGAGCAGGCGGGCACGGCTCTTGCCGAAGCTCATCGCCCCATGCCCGGCGGCCCGCATCTGCCTCACGAACAGGAAATAGAGCAGGCCGAAGACCAGCAGCACGGGCAGCACGCTCGAGAGGATATTCCAGAGCAACGGGCTCTGCGGCGGGATGTCGGCCTCCACGCCATTCCGGCGCAGCCAGTCCAGCGTCTCGCGGTCGACCACCGCCAGATACGTCTTGAACTCGCCCGCCACCCCTTCAACGCTGACGCCCTCCTTGAGCGTTCCCTGCACGAAAAGCGTACCGGACATGTCGCGGATCACCTTGACCTTCTCGACCTTGCCACCCTCGACCAGCGAGATCAGGTTCGGCTTGTCCGGCGAAGGAGACGTATAGGGGATCTCGGCGATCTTCACCTTGTCGTTCCCCACATACAGCAGCATCCCGCCGATCACGGCCAGCATCAGCAGCCAGGGCAGGAACGCCTTGACCGGGGGGGGGGACGGCGGGACATTTGCCGGTTTCGGCGCTTGCCGGGGCGGTGCTTCGTTGGCCATGCTCTATCCTTATCCTTCGGGCTATCCATAACAGCAACGGTATTGCCGTTTGCAGCGGCAACAACGTCGTTCACACAATTCCGTTTCAGCCGGCGGCACAGGTCTACCGCAGGCATATGGCGTGCATGTTAACCCGAAGTGCCGCGCGGCGCAACTGCAATGACAACCCCAATCGCAAAAAAATACGCCACCGGCTTGTTCCGGGATACCGCAGGTATTCCCGCCCCTACGGCAGCATATAGCGGCGGTCGAGCGGGAAGGCATTACGGATGTGGCGGATCTCGGGCGGGGCCTCGGCAGCAGCGTGGCCGATGACCTCCACCACGTCGAAGCGGAAACAGACGCGCGGATTCTTCAACCGCTGCAGGTAACGGATGGCCCCGCGCGAGAGCGTGTGGCGCTTCTGCCGATCGACCGCGCTCAGCGGGCGCCCGTACGTCTCGCTTCCGCGCGTCTTGACTTCAACAAACACCAGGCAATCGCCATCCCGTGCCACCAGGTCAAGTTCGTCGCGCGTGCCGATGCGCACGCGCTGCCCCAGGATCCGGTAACCCTGCCGCTTCAGGAAATCAGCCGCTACCTGCTCGCCCCAGACGCCGGTCTGGAGGTGTTCGGGCACGAGGCCAGCCGTGTCCTCCGCCTTCGCCCAGCTGAATGAGAAAAAACGCCTCATCCCGCTCAACCCCTTCATTCCGCCTCCAGTCGCAGATTCAATGGTTCTACCCCAAGGGAGGGGGCGTCCGGATGACCCTGCCGCCGGCGAATCTCCTGCGTCTCGCGCACCGGGCGGAAGGAGCGGCGGTGCTGCGGCAGCGGACCGTGTTCCAGCAACGCCTGGATGTGGCGGGCCGTGCCATAGCCCTTATGGCTGGCAAAACCATATTGAGGATGTTGACGATCAAGTTCCAGCATGAGGCGATCGCGGGTCACCTTGGCGATCACGCTGGCGGCGGCAATCGAGAGACTGAGCGCATCGCCACCCACAATCGCAGTCGCGGGTGCCGGCAGTCCCGGCACCGGACGGCCATCGACCAGGATATGCGCGGGAAGCGACGGCAGCGCGTGCACCGCCCGGCGCATCGCGATATACGTGGCCTGCAGGATGTTGAACCGGTCAATCTCCTCGACGCTGGCAATGCCGACCCCGAACGCGACCCCTGCAAGGCCGGTCAGCCGCGCGTAAAACGCCTCGCGCTGCGTTTCCGTGAGCTTCTTGGAGTCGGTCAGACGCGCCAGGTCACCCTGGTAACCGGCGTCGGCCACCGCGGCGGAAAAGACAAAGGCCGCAGCAACCACCGGACCTGCCAGTGGACCACGGCCTGCCTCGTCGACCCCCGCGATACGCGCGAGCCCGCGAGCCCAGCACTCTTGCTCGTAGCGGAGCAACTCAACCCTTGGTCTTCGCCACGATCTTCTCCTTGAGGCGGGCTTTCTTACCGGTCAAGGCGCGCTGGTAGTAGAGTTTCGCCCGGCGCACATAGGCCGAACGCAGGACTTCCAACTTATCGATATAAGGCGAATGCACGGGAAAGACGCGCTCAACGCCGACACCATGCGTGACACGGCGCACGGTGAAGGTCTCGGTACCGCCGCCGCCATCGCGGGCAATGACCACGCCGGAAAACAACTGGACGCGTTCCTTCTCGCCCTCGCGGATCTTGACATGCACATCCACCGTATCGCCGACCTTGAACTCCGGCACATCCGTTTTCAGGCACTCGTTACCAATCTTGCTAACTATTTCCGATACCATGACGTCCTCCGCCCGCGCCCCGTCTTGCCGGGATTCATTTTCACTGTTTCAACACTCGTTCAACCCATCAAATCCGGGCGCCGCTCCATCGTGCGTTGCCTGGACTGTTCTGCCCGCCAGACGGCCACCGCCTGATGGTTGCCGGAAAGCAGTATCTCCGGCACCGCCATTCCCCTGAATGCCAGCGGGCGCGTATACTGCGGATACTCCAGCAACCCCTGCGCGAACGATTCCTCCTCGGTCGCGCCTTCGCCCCCGAGCACGCCCGGCAACAACCGGACCACGGCATCGGCAACCACCGCCGCCGGCAAAACACCGTTGGTCAGCACATAGTCGCCGATCGAGATCTCGTCCGTTACCAAGACCTGCCGGACCCGCTCATCTACACCTTCATAATGGCCGCATACAAAGATCAGGTGGGTCTCCTGTGCCAAGGCCTCTGCCTGGCACTGCCGGAACACCCGCCCCTGCGGCGTCATCAGGATGACGCGCGCCCCCTCTGTCCGCACCGACTCGACCGCCGCGAAGATCGGCTCCGGCTTCATCACCATGCCAGGGCCACCCCCATAGGGACGGTCATCCGTCGTGCGGTGGACATCCGTTGTGAAGTCGCGCAGGTCGATGGTATTGAAGACGACCCTGCCCGACGCGGCTGCCCGCTTGAGCATGCTTTCCTTCAGGAATCCGTCAAGCATGCCCGGGAAAATGGTTATAACATCAATTCGCATCCGGTTCCGGCGCTGCTTCCACCGGCACCGCTTCCACCACCGTCTCGGCGGCTTCGACAACCGGTGCGACCGGCTTGACAACCGCTTTGGCGGGTGTCTCCACCACCGGTGTCGACAAGGCCTTGCGCGCCTTCTTCACCAGACTGGCCACCGTATCGCTGATCTGGGAACCCTTGCCCAGCCAATGATCGATCCGGTCCAGTTTCAGTTCAAACACCTTGCCCTTGGCGCCAGGCTTGTACCAGCCCAGTGTCTCAAGGTTCTTGCCATCGCGAGGCGAACGCATATCTGCGGCGACAACCCGGAAGCTGGCGTCATTCTTCGCGCCCGTCCGCTTCATTCTAATCTTAACTGCCATGTTTCCTCCAAAAAGGCCGGAAGACTTCCATAACTTGCCTGCCATTGCAAGCGATTAATTCAGGAAATCAATCCCCCCGCCCGTTCCTCACTGCCCTCGGCAACGCTGCTGGTGCACCCGAGAGGAGTCGAACCTCCACGCCCTTGCGGGCACAAGGACCTGAACCTTGCGTGTATGCCAATTTCACCACGGGTGCATCTGTAGTAACAGCAGGACGGGGAAGATAGCAGACCGGGCCGCGAAAGGTCAACTCATAAATATCGAAAAAAGCGCTTGTGTTTCGCACCGTTTTGATGACAATGCGGAAAACGCGTTTTATCGGTTGCCACGACGGTGCCGGATGCATAACAACGAAAAGAGGAGAATGCAGATGACCAAGACACAGACCATTGCAACACTGGCCGAAAAGACCGGGCTTTCCAAGAGCGACGTCTCCAACCTGCTTGACGCTGTCGCCAACCTGGCGTATGCGGAAGCGGCCGACGGGTTCACGCTGCCGGGTATCGGCAAGCTGATGCTGGTGGATCGCGCCGAGCGCCAGGGCCGTAATCCGGCTACGGGCGCGACGATCACCATCCCCGCCAAGAAGGTGGTTAAGTTCCGCGTGGCCAAGGCGTGCAAGGACGCCCTGCTTGGCTAAGCGCCGCGTGAAAGGTCATTGACCGGAAACAAAGGGCGGGGTGCCCGCAGGTACCCCGCCCCTTTTCTTTTCCCGCTTCCTGTGCTAGACTTCCGGGGAAGTGTTAGTTTTCGGCCGCCACTCCGAATAGGCTTTAGCGCGTCAGAGTTATACTTAGAAAGCGTATCGACATGAAATCGAACCGAACCGTTATGATGCTTTTCGCCTTGCCGATCCTGGCGATCGGGGTCTCGGGGTTCCTCCCGCCCGAAAAGGATGCGCATTTCTCACGTATCGCTCGCACGGTCGTGGGCGAATTCCCCCGCCAGCATCTGCTGCACCGCGAGGTTGATGAAGCCCTCGCACGCCAGATGCTTGACAACTACATTTCCGGTTTCGATTACGAGCGCATCTATTTCCTGGCATCGGACATCGAGGATTTCAGGCGGCGACAGGCTGAGCTTGGCGATACGCTCCGAAAGGGCAATCTGGATCTGGCCGGCGAGATCTTCGAGACGTTCAAGGCGCGCGTACGCGACCGCCTCGCCTTTTCCGGGAAACTGCTGGACGATGGTTTTGACTTCACGATGGACGAGACCTACCACTGGAAACGGCGCGAGGCACCCTGGCCCGCAGACCAGGCGGAATGGGACGAGCTGTGGCGTAAACGCGTCAAGAACGAGTACCTGCGGCGCCTGGTTGCGCAAACCCTGGACGAGGAATCGGCGAGCGTTGAACCGGCCCCCCCGCGGGTGGATGACAACCCGAAGGACGTGGAATCAGGGAAAGACCCCGAGACGGCCACCAATCGCCTACCGGAAACGGTCGGCAACGACGGCACGGACGATGCTGGAAGCCCCGGCACCGACCCGGATATGGCCCTGATCGAACCGAACCTGCCGCCGGCGGAATTCATCCGCAATCGCTATAACCAGTTTCTGCAGGTACTCGAGGACCACGACGCGGAATGGGTCGTCCAGCAGTACCTCGCCGCCTTCGCCCGCGCGTTCGATCCGCATTGTGATTACATGTCCCCCGCCAGCGCGGAGGACTTCGCGATCGAGATGAAGCTCTCGCTGGTTGGCATCGGTGCCCTGCTGCGCCCCGAGGACGGAACGGCGATGATCGTCAGCCTGATCCCCGGCGGCCCGGCGCACAACGACAAGAGCGAGAACCGCCTGCGCCCCGGCGACAAGATCATCGCTGTCGCCCAGGGCGACGAGCCTCCGGTCAGCATCCTGCACTGGCCACTCTACCGCGCCGTGCGCGTCATCCGCGGAGAGGTCGGCTCGCGCGTGGTCCTGACCGTCATCCCGGCAACCGACCCGACGGGCGGCACCACCAAGACGGTCGAACTGATCCGCGACGAGGTCAAGCTCGAGGCGCGCGAGGCCAAATCCCGCGTCGAGACCCACACCGGCCCGGACGGTAGCGAGCTGAAGGTCGGCGTGATCGTGCTGCCCGCCTTCTACGCCGATATGCAGGCCAAGCGCTACGAACCCGACTACAAGAGCGCCTCGCGCGATGTGGCCACCATTTTACGGAAGCTGCGCGACGAGAACGTGGACGGCATCATCCTCGACCTGCGCAACAACGGCGGCGGCTCGCTGATCGAGGCGGTCCTGATGACCGGCCTCTTTATCGAGACAGGACCGGTCGTGCTGGTCAAGGAACGGCGTAATGTCAACATCCTGCCGGACAACGACCCGACGATCGCCTACGCCGGCCCGCTTGCGGTGCTGGTCAACCGCACCAGCGCCTCGGCCTCGGAGATCGTGGCCGCCGCGCTGCAGGATTACGGGCGCGCGATCGTGATCGGCGATTCCCGTACCCACGGCAAGGGCAGCGTCCAGACCGTCCTGCCGCTTGGACGAAACCAGGACATGGGATCAATCAAGGTGACCAGCGCGCTTTTCTATCGCATTACCGGCGGGTCCACCCAACTCAAGGGGGTCGAGCCGGATATCGTCATCCCCTCGCCATACGACTACATGGATTTCGGCGAGGACAGTCTGAAGAACCCGCTGGAGTGGTCGACGGTACGGCCCGTTATGTTCTCGCCGTTCGATGACCTCACGTCCCTGATTGCCGACCTGCGAACCCGATCGAGGGACCGCCGGGCGACCGACGAGCGCTACGTCGCCTACAGCGAGCTGCTCGGGCGCATCGAGACCATGAACAAGGACGAACAGATCTCGCTGCGGCTCGACGAGCGCCAGGAGCGCGCCCGCACCGAGAAGGAACTGCAGGATGTACAGAACCGCCTGATCGAACAGGCCGGCGAGGACACGGATGACGACACAACCGACCTGATCGAGGAGGAAGCCATCCGCATCCTGGCGGATCTGATTCGCATCCGCAACCCGATCGAGCCCGCTCCGGTCATCGAGATTCACGAACCCGTACCGGCGTGGGAAAGCGCGCAATCCGCCAAATGAAGCTCCCGTTCTGGAAAATGCATGGTGCCGGCAACGACTTCATCCTCGTCGATGCCCGGCAACTGGCGAAGACACCCTCGCGCGAACAGATTGCCGCCTGGTGCCACCGCCGCACCGGCGTCGGCTCGGACGGCCTGATCCTGCTGCACCCGCCGCAGGCTGGCGGCCACTTCCGGATGCAGTTCTTCAATCCCGACGGCGGCGAGGCCGACATGTGCGGCAACGGGGCCCGCTGCGCCGCCCGCCTGGCACATGAGTTGCAACTCGCCCCAACGGCGATGATTATCGAAACCGCTGCCGGGGCCGTAAAAGCGGAAATGCACCCCGACAACCAGGTGCGCCTGGAACTGCCGCCACCGCAGGCGTGTCGGCTGGATGGCGAGTTGACCCTCGACCGCGGCGAGAACGTCCATTACGCCTTCGCCGACACCGGCGTCCCCCACGCCGTGATCGAATGCGAGGCGCTTGATGACCTCGATATCCGCCTGCGGGGACGCGCCATCCGCCTGCACCCCTGTTTCGCCCCGCACGGCACCAACGTCGACTTCATTGCCATCACCGGTTCCGACAGCCTGCGCATCCGCACCTACGAGCGCGGCGTCGAGGACGAGACCCTCGCCTGCGGCACCGGCATCGCCGCCGCCGCCACCACCGCCGTCCTGCGCGGCCGCGTCACCTCCCCCGTCACCATCCAGACGGCGGGCGGCGACCACCTGCAAGTCGCCCTCACCCCAACCGACGCCGGCCCGGGCCCGATCAGCCTGACCGGCCCGGCCGTCCACACCTTCACCGGCACCCTCGAGTACACCGGCTAAATCCCCCGGGACCGCCGAGCCCCAGCTCGGCACCTCCAGGGGGTATTCTTAAATACTTTGCAAAACCTTTGAAAACCTGTTCGAATGCTTGTCATAGAAAAGTGAGTTCCAGCAAGCGGTATGGAAGCTGAATTGTATAATGTTGGCAGGAATAATGAAACCGACGCTTGACATACCATATATATACTAGTATATTATTGCTATGTGGGAGATATATGAACACCATTCGCTCGTCAGGAAGCTTTCTCGGATACCAATCGATGTGCTGAAGCGATATGAGAAATGGAAGGACATTGTTGCAATCTCTGGGCCAGGCGGACTGAGATTGATCAAGGGGTTTCATGATGAGTTCTTACGGGGTGAGTGGCAAGGCCACCGATCCTCGCGTCTCGGATTGAAGTACAGGCTGATTTACACGATCGAGGACAAGAGGCTTTATGTTCAAGTGATCGACATAACCGCACATGACTATCGAAGGAAATGAAATGAAGAACTACCGAAAAGCGCAGAAGATTGTCGACGTCACTGTGGGTGAGTCTGTCAGGATCATTCGAGAGCTACAGGGGTTCAGCCAAACGGATTTGGCCGAACTGACTGGGATTCCTCAGTCCACGATTTCTGGAATTGAGAATGATCGGATACAGATTGGCGTAGAGCGGGCAAAAGTACTCGCCAGAGCACTAAACTGCCATCCTGCCGTTCTGGTGTTCCCCGGCTGGGAGATCAAAGACCAGAGGGCAGCCTAACAGTGCACGGGGGCGCGTCTAGATATTGTCCCCGGTCAGACCGGGGAAGTTGGGGTCGGCCCTTTTAAATAAAGCTTACCGGTCGCATATGCGCCTCGTTGTTAGTCGCCAGGACCAGACCGAGAAAACAGAAAGTAGCCGCCGCTGCGGGGTGTGCTGGCTGGCATTGGGAGTGAAAAGCCTGGGAACGCCGAGCCCCAGCTCGGCGCGTCAACACCGCACACGCCGAGCTGGGGCTCGGCGTTCCCAGGAGGGGGCTACTTCACGCGCATGTAGATGGTGTAAAGTTGATCCCAGGTGGTCGGCATGTTTTCGGGGTCAAAGCCGCCGGCCTCGATGATCAGGAAGTCCTTGCCGGCAATCGTGCGCAATTCCATTTTGCGGGCAATGCTCTCATTGGCACTGACAAGCATATTGCCACTCCAGAAGTACCCCTTGTAAGCGCTGCTCCTCACGCCACCATTCTTGTTTAGCGTCAATACATCCTTCGGCTTCTCCTGCTTCCCCTTTTTCGATCCCTCGACCCAGGCGGTCGCGCCCTTCTCAACGTCCGCTTCCGTCTTGGGTCGCGGCCATACCGCCCAGTGCCACTCGCCGACGATAGCATCGTTGGGGGTAAACGTACCGCTGTAGACATACATGTCGCTATCGTTGCCGCTGCGGGCGGCGGCAACCGTCATCTTTGGCTGGGTCTTGAGGTACATCTCGCCGCCCGGCAAACCGCCCATCATGGTTGCAATTTGTCCACGGACTGACCGTGCGCCATCCTTAACCACCCGTCCGCCCGGAAACTGCATCACTGCAGGCACCTGATCATAGGCCTCGATCAACTGTGCCATCGCAAACTCCTTGATCGGTGCAGGAGCCTGTCCGAGCGTTTTCTGCAATTTCCACGCTGGCGCAAGGGCGGAAGCCGTCGTGAATCGTGCCATGGTCTGGAAGATTGGCGGTATAACAACCCGGTAATAATCCGGATGGATCGAAAGCGGCATCAGCGCATCAATTGCCCGTGTCCGCAGGAACCAGTCCTCATGTTTCATGTATGCCATAACCGTATCAAGATGACTTGCAATCACCGCTGCCGGCGCCCGGCTGATTGCCAGCAGTGCCTGCTGGACCACCCATAGCGACTCATTCGGGTCTTCAATCATCTTGCCAATTTCCGCAAACATCTCCGGTGTCAGCTTGTCATCCGGCAGCGAGCCGCCCTTGAACATGCCGGTGATCGCCAGAAGCCCCGCATGCCGCAGCCGCGGATCGCTGGACTTGAGTAGCGGCAGCACAAACTTGTCGCGTCCGAGCGAGACAATGTACTGCATCGTGCCTGTGCGATAAGCCATCTCGGGGTGGCCGACGTACGTCGCCAGCGTCTTGTCGCTGACATCCGGGGCCGACATCCGTTCAATAAACGCCAGTGATGCATCGGACTCGACCGTTTCCTGTAATATATCGTCCATGGTGAGCAGCTTGCCGCGGACGGGCTCCGTCTGCACAAAGGCGTCATCAGCCGGACGTCCCCAGGGCCTTTCCGGAAGCGGGTACGACTTGCACCACCGGGTCTTCGGAGCTCCGAATACGATCAGTTTCTTGCGCGGGATCGTGTAGGTCAAAGCAAAGTAGTTCCCCCAGGAACGCTCATGTTCCGTCGCCGACTTGTCATACTGGTCGACCATTCCGGCGATACCAATGCCACCGTCATGACGCCGCGAAAGCTCCATCACCCAGCGGCGCGTATCCAGAAAGGAACGATGCTGAACGGGGCGGCGCTCATGCATCATGGACATCGCGGTGTTATGCCAGATTTCACCGATTCCACCGCCGGTATGGGCGGCGTGGAACCAGCTCGTGCCGTAAAAGCTCTTCATGGCGGCGTTATCACGGGCTTTGGCATAGATCGAGTACTCACCATCCGGCGTCAGACGCGCAGCCGCCGCCAAAGCCACAGCCAGGCCGGCACTCTTGCCATTGTCGCGAAAACCGCCTTCCGGCCAGCCGTCACCGTAGGGCACGCTCTCATGACCGGCAAAGCGACAGAACGTCTTGAGGGATTCCTGGAATGTGAAGTCATCAAGCTCAACGCCGCACATTTTGGCCAGCATCAGGAAGGTGATGGCATGCACACCGGCGGCATGCATTTGCCCCGTACCGGTGGAGTAAGTGAAACTGGCCCCATCGCCACGGCCACTCCAGCCCCCGTTATACATCATTTCCTTTAGATGATCGCCCATCTTCCTGATCGCCGGAAGCACACTCTCATCCCCCGTGCGCAGATAATACTCACAGTAGGCAATCCCCAGATACCCCGCATGCCAAACCAGGGAACCAATCGATTCGCTGCCGGAAAACCACTTCCGCACCACAGCCAAATCCTTCTCCTCGCCGGTCGACAGCAGGAAGAGCGCTGATCCCCAGGTCGGCTTCTCCTGGGTAGCCAGCAAGTCGGCCAGCTTGCGGACGATCTTGTCCGATTTCGGGCAGTTTAACGGCCAGGTCGGGCTGTAGGCTCCCATCACCGGGATCTTCACCACGACGTCGCCAAGCCCCTTGATCGCCAGCCTGATGACCCCGTCCTTCGCTTCCGCCTCGGTAATGATGTCGCCCAGGATCATGCGCGGATCGCGATCCTTGAGCACCAAGCCATTGATGCTTTCAATGACCTGCCCCTTTTTCAGTTGGCCAGTGGCAGCCGCCGGGGACCCCGCCTCGACGTTGCTGATCTCCATCGTGAAGGCAGGCTTCTTGAGCGTAATACCGACACCCACCGGACCGAAATTCGGAATGGGCCAGTCCTTTGCCACATCGGGCGCCGGGAGGAACAACGGCTTGACCGTATAGTAAGGGTCAGCGGCGTATACCGTCATCGAGATAGGAGCGGCCCACAGAAGCACAGCGGCCAGACAGGGAACCCGTTTATGAAGCAGCGTCGCGGATCGTCTCATGATTTTCTCCTTATTGGTGCCACTCCAGGCTATCGCGATGGCAATAACCCGTGAGAATGCACATCAACCTAACCAATCTGAATGCTAGCAGCATACCCCACGAGCTGCACCAACGGCAAGGTGATTTACAATTGCTTGACAGAATGATGCCGGGCAGGGAGATTAACCCCGAGATGAAAATTACCACGTTCAATGCCAACTCGATCCGTTCGCGGATTGATATCGTTACCGGGTGGCTACAGGCCAACCGTCCGGATGTGCTCTGTATCCAGGAGACCAAGGCGCAGGATGCCGATTTTCCCCGGGATGCATTCACCGATATCGGCTACCACATCGCCTTCCGCGGCGAGAAAACCTACAACGGCGTCGCCGTCGCCTCACTGGCCGTGCCGGATGACGTCAGCTTCGGGTTCGATGATGACGGTAACGCCGACGCGACCCGGCTCGTTGTCGCCCGATTCGGCGATCTGCGCGTGATCAATACCTACGTCCCGCAGGGCCGCGAGATCGACAATCCCATGTACGCCTACAAGCTGGAGTGGTTCCTGCGCCTGCGCCGCTGGCTCGAACGCCACGCCAGCCCTGATGACCTGCTGCTCTGGACCGGCGACCTCAATGTGGCCCCTGAGGCGATGGATATCCATAACGCCGAGAAACAAGCCAACCATGTCTGCTACCATGTGGATGTGCGCCAGGCCTTTGCCGAGACCGTGGACTGGGGGTTTGTCGACGTCTTCCGCAAGTACCATCCCGAGCCGGACCAGTACACGTTCTTCGACTACCGCACCCCCAACGCCGCCAAGCGCAAGATGGGCTGGCGTATCGACCACATGCTGGCCACCGCACCGTTGGTCGCCCGCTCGGTGGACTCATCCATCGATCTCGCCCCGCGACTGCTGGGAAAACCCTCGGACCACACCTTCCTGACCGCCGAATTCGACATGTAAGAAAACTGAAGACTGAAGACAAAAAGCAGAAATAGCTGCCAAAAGAGGGACTTGCAGACCCCCTCGTGGTGACCGCTTGAAGCCGGGCACAGCGAGGGGTTTTGCATAGTATTTCTCGGAGCTCTGAACCAATGGACCGTCTGGCATGTCCTGCGCTCGTGTTTCCTGCAAATGGCCATGGCGGGTGATACCAACAAGAGCAGGAAGCTGCATGGCGTCTATTAAAGCCCTGCCGTTTGCCTGGATAACATGTAGCGCATAACGATACATTATGCTACTATACGTCATTGCGCTGAAGAGCAGGCGCAGAGACGGCAGATGGAGGTTTTCTTATGCCGTCAACGTTACAACGGGCACCAATCGGTGAACTGTGGAACAGCATCCAGGCATGGTTGTTCCCCGTGCTGGAGGATGAGCTTGGCGCACTGGACGAGATGCACCGGCAGTTCGTGTCGGTCTGTGAATTGTGTGCACCGCAGGATCATATGGTCAGCTATCAGTGGTGCGGTAACGGCTGCCCGCCGAGCGACCGGCTGGCATTGCGCAAGGCGTACATAGCCAAAGCCGTCTGGGATTTCTCCACGACCCGCGACGTGATCGACGCCATCCGCCACCGCCCGGTTTTGCGCCGTTTGTGCGGATGGGAGACACTCGGGAAGGTTCCTTCCGAATCGACCTTTTCACGCGCTTTTGACCAATTCGCCCGCGATGGCCGGCCACAGGCGATCCACAAGGCGTTGATTAAAACCCAC
>CAZOXS010000019.1:0-4949 GCA_964583785.1 uncultured Victivallales bacterium | reverse complement strand
TACACGGCTGATGGACATGGGCGTGGAGCCTTATCTGGTGGCCTCCGCCGTCGAGGGGGTGGTCGCGCAGCGGTTGGTGCGGCGCCTGTGCCCCGATTGCCGGGTGCCTGCAGCTGAGTGCGATCCGGCATTCCTAAACGAACTCGGGTTCCCCGATGACCTGTTGGCGGACGCCCGCCTCTACGAGACGGGGCGCTGCGAGAACTGCCGCAACAGCGGGTTCCGCGGACGGTTGGGCATTTTCGAGATCCTGCCGGTCAGCGATGTCGTGCAGTCGCTGATCACCGCACGGCATTCCGCCACCGCGATCCGGCAGCAGGCGCTGAAGGAGGGGATGCGGACCCTGCGTAATGACGGCTGGGCCAAAGTGGCGGCGGGCGTGACCACGGTGGAAGAGGTGTTACGGGCGACCGAGGAGGACGCCTGACCGGGGCACCGAGCGGAGATAACGGACAATGGCGGTTTTCAATTATACGGCGCGTACACGCGGCGGCGAGAAGCAAAGCGGCGACATCGAGGCACCGGATCGCCGCGCCGCGCTGCGCATGATCGAGCAAGGCGGGCTGATCCCCGTATCGGTTGTGGAAGGGGCGGCCGCCGCCACCACCGCCGCGAAGGCGGCTGCGCGGCCGCGTTTCAAACTCACCCGCGGCGAACGCATGAGCATGCGCGAGGTATTGGTCTTCACCACGGAACTCAGCGACCTGCTCGCCTCCGGCATGACCCTCGGCAACGCGCTCAACACCCTGGCCAAACGGCGGGCCGGTACAACCAGCGACGGGATCGTCCGCACCCTGCGCAATAATGTCGTTCAGGGCTCCAGTCTTTCCGAAGCGCTGCAACAGCATCCGCGCGTGTTCTCCAAGCTCTACGTCAACATGATCCGGGCCGGCGAGGCGGGCGGGGCGCTGCACGAGGTGCTCAAGCGCCTGGTCGAGCATTACGAGCGCGTCCAGGATCTCAAGGAAAAGGTCACCATGGCCTTGGTCTATCCCCTGATTGTCATGGTCATGGGCGCGGCAACGCTGGTTTTTTCGATGGTCAACGTCGTGCCCAAGTTCGAGCGGATTTTCGCGCAGATGAACCAGGCCCTTCCGGTGCCGACCCAGATCCTGATCGCGACCAGCTCCTTCCTGACGCGCTACGGGGTTTTCGTTCTGGCGGGTCTCGGCATCCTGGCCGTCCTGGCGAACCGGGCGGTGAAGACGAAGAACGGGCAGTTGTGGTGGCACGGCCTGCTGCTGCGCATGCCGCTGGTAAGAGGCATCGTCGCCTCGGGGGTATACGCCAACCTGGCCCGAACGCTCGGCGTGCTGTTGACCAACGGGGTGCCCATCCTGCAGGCGCTCGGGATTGTCGAGCAGACCGTCGGCAACGCGGTCAACAGCCGCGAGCTGCGCAATGCCCGCGAGCGGGTGACCGACGGCACGTCGATCTCGGGACCGCTGGCGGCAGGAAAAGTGTTGCCGCCGATGCTGATCGACATGCTTTCCATCGGCGAGCAGACCGGCGACATGGCTGGGGCGCTCGGTCACATCGCGCGCCGCTACGAGAGCGAGCTCGACCGCAACGTGAAGATCTTCACGACGGCACTGGAGCCGATCCTGATCGTCGGCGTGGCGATCGCCGTCGGTTTCGTGGCCGTCAGTATCCTGATGGCGGTATTCAACCTGACGAATGGCATGGGGGTTTAAGGGTGCGGGAGAGGAAAACAACGATGATCATGGAGCAGAAGACCAGGAACGAGCTGAGTGTGATTGCGGGCTTGTTGTCGCTACTGGTGGTCGCGGCGGCCTGCCTGGTTTTGCGGGCGGCGCAAGCGGTGATCCTGCCGTTGATTATCGCCTGGTTGCTCTCGTACCTGCTGGGGCCGGTGGTCACCTTCATGACGCGCCGACGGGTCCCGACCAGCGTGGCGGTTACGCTGGTGCTACTGATCCTGCTGGGTATCTGCTACCTGGGCGGCCTTTTCCTGCATTCGCGTGCGATGGCCTTTGTGCAAGCGTACCCGGCCTACCAGGAGCGGGTGACGGCGTTACTACGAACGGCCACACAGCGCTGGGACCTGCCCTACGACCCGCTGGAGGGGATCAACTGGTGGTCGAAGCTGGGGGAATATCTGGCGGTTACGGCCAGACCAGTCGTCTCGTTCACCTCCAAGCTGGTACTCGTTATCTTCTATTTGGTTTTCCTGCTGCTCGGCAAACCTTACTTCAAAGCCAAACTGCAACATGCGTTCAATTCGGCGCGGGCCGATCATATTGCCAACATGCTGGGGGCCATTTCCAAGCAGATTGGCACATACCTTTCGCTGCAACTGCTGATCAGCCTGGCAACCGGCGTGATCGTCTGGCTGGGGCTCTCCTGGGTCGGCGTGGATTTTGCCATCACCTGGGGGGCCTTGGCATTCTTCCTGAATTTCATTCCCAACGTCGGCTCGATCCTGGCGTCGATCCCCCCGATTCTGGTGGCGCTGGTACAGTTCCCGTCTCTCTGGCCGGCGGTCGGGACGGCGGTCATGCTGCTGACGATCCAGATGACCATCGGGAACGTGATCTCGCCGAAAGTGATGGGCGAACGGCTCAACCTCAGCCCGGTCGTCGTACTGATCTCGCTGGTTTTCTGGGGCTGGCTATGGGGTATCGTGGGTGCCCTGCTGTCGGTGCCGATCGCCTCGGCAATCAAGATCGTCTGCGCTAACGTCGAGCCGTTGCGACCCATCAGCATCCTGATGGGCTCAGGCCGTGACTTCCACTCCGCCCGCCCCGCCCCCGAAATGACCGCGCCCACGGCGGTGGGCGAACATATTGAAGTTACAAACACGTGATCGTATTCGCGCCCCTATTCGACGCTACGGGACTTCAGCTGCAAGCCGTGGAGAAATTTTCGCAGGAGCTGATCCTGGCAGACGCGGTAGTGGGGCGTGCCAGGCTTGCGGAAAAAGGCGCTGAGTTCATGCTTGCTGATCTTGACATCGGCTCCGGCCAGAACAGCCAGGATATCCTCCGCCTGTAGATTCAGGGCGATCTTCAGCTTGCGCAGGATGATGTTGTTATTCAGACGGAGTTCCGGCACCGGGAGTACCCCCTCCTGTTTCCCGCGGAATTCAACAATCAGCCCGTTCAGGAACGTGGCAAGCAGCCGGTCGCTGCATGGCACAAAAGCCGGGTCATCATCCTTCTTGAGCCAATCGCTGATCTCGGCGCGGGTGACGACGCACTCGACCTGCCCGAAAATGGCGATCATCCTTGAATCACTGAAATCAAAGATATAGCGTAAACGGCGCAACACATCGTTATTTCCGGCAAACATAAGCACCTTCCTTTTACCGGTGCATTACACCAGCCTTCATGATCATATTCAAGGTTCGACTCGAAAAATCAATCGGCTTGCATTAATCGGGATGACCGGTATAGTATCGCACTCAACGTTATCGGTTCTGAGGTTTCAGTTTTACGAGGAAGAGAGTCTATGCATTTTGTGGTCTGTATCAAGCAGGTTCCGGACACGCACGACGTGCGGATCAATCCGGAGACGAACACGCTCATGCGCGAGGGCGTGGAATCCATCATCAATCCATTTGACATGTACGCCATCGAGGAGGCGATCCGCCTGCGCGAGCGCCTCGGCGGCACGGTAACGGCACTGACCATGGGACCACCCCAGGCCGAGGCCGCCCTGCGCGAGGCGATCGCCATGGGCGTGAACCAGGGCATCCTGGTCTCGGACCGCGCCTTTGCCGGCAGCGACACCTGGGCCACGAGCTACACGCTGTCCAAGGCACTGGAAAAGATCGGTGACTACAGCATCATCCTCTTCGGCAAGCAGGCCTCCGATGGTGACACCGCCCAGGTCGGCCCCGGCGTGGCGACCCACCTGGACCTGCCGCAGATCACCTATGTACGCAAGGTTGAGGAGGTCGACGCCTCGCGCATCGTGGCCGAGCGTCTGCTCGAGACCGGCTTCGAATCCATTGAGTCTCCCCTGCCCTGCGTGCTGACCGTGGTCAAGGAGATCAACGAGCCGCGGTTGCCGTCCCTCAAGGGGAAGATGGCCGCGCGCAAGGCCGAGATCGTCAAGTGGACCGCTGCGGACATCGGCGGCGACCCGGAGAAGCTCGGGTTGAACGGTTCCCCCACCAAGGTGGTCAAGATCTTCACGCCGCCGCCGCGTGAGGGGGGCGAGATGATCGAGGGCGAACCCGACGAGATCGCCCGCAAACTGGCCGGGAAACTCAAGGATATCCTGATCGAAGCAGCATCTTAAGCGAGGAAACAGAATCATGGCGAACGATCCTATTACGGTAATCGAAGAAAAATGTGTCGGCTGCAAACAGTGCGTCAAGGCGTGCCCGTTCGATGCCATTGAAATGCAGGACCGGGTCGCCCGCATCGACCTGACCAAGTGCACGGTCTGCGGTTCCTGCGTGGAAACCTGCAAGTTTGACGCCATTGAGATCGCCCAGCGCGAGGAATCCTCGAAAATCGACCATGCGCGTTTCAAGGGTGTCTGGGTGCTGGCGGAACAGTTCGATGGGCACATCGAGTCGATCACCTACGAGTTGCTGGGCGAGGGCCGCAAGCTGGCCGATGACTTGGGTATGGAGCTTTGCGCCGTGCTGCTGGGCAGCGACATCGGCGGCAGGACGCAGGAGCTGATCGCGCGTGGCGCGGACAAGGTCTATCTCGCCGATGCGCCGGAGTTGGCTTATTTCTCGGACGAGCCCTACGCCAAGGTCATCATCAAGATGATCAAGGACTACGCACCGAACATCGTGCTATGCGGGGCGACCACGGTCGGACGCAGCCTGATTTCGCGGGTAGCGGTATCGGTCAACGCCGGTCTGACGGCCGACTGCACCGGGCTGGCAATCGATCCGGAAACACGCAACCTGCTGCAGACGCGTCCCGCGTTCGGCGGCAACATCATGGCCACCATCGTGACCCCGG
>CAZOXS010000018.1:0-2678 GCA_964583785.1 uncultured Victivallales bacterium | reverse complement strand
TGGTATCACGTGACCTCGCGCGGGATCGAGCGGTGCTCGATCTTCGAGAATGATGCCGAGCATGTGCATTTCCTGGAATTGCTTGAGGCCATGGTGGAGCGGTTCCGTGTCGTCGTCCATGCGCATGTCGAGCTTGATAACCACTATCATCTGATCATGCAGACGCCGGAGGCGAATCTGAGTCAGGCTGTGCAGTGGCTGAATATCAGCTACGCGGTGTGGGTTAACCGCCGCCGGGATCGGGTCGGTCCACTGATGCAGGGGCGCTTCAAGAGCATACCGATCGAGAATAGTGCCTGGGCCTATGAGCTTAGCCTCTATGTGCATCTGAATCCGGTCATGCGCAAGGCGCATGGTCTTGGGAAACGTGAAAAGGCTGCCGAGTCGATGGGGATGTCCGTGCCTGATCCGGAGACGGTTACCAAGCGTCTGGCCGAGCTACGCCAGTATCCCTGGAGTTCATACCGGGCGTATGCAGGCTACAGCGATTCGCCTGAATGGCTGCGTAAGCAGGATATCCTGCTGCGCGCCGCCAGGAATAAGTCAGAGCGTGTGGAGCGATACCGCGACGATATCCAGCATCGTCTGCGTAAGGGCGTTGAACCCTTGCTGCGGGAGCGACTGGCTGACGGATTCGCACTGGGCACCGAGGCGTTCCGGGAGCGCATCCGGCTGGCAGGAAAGGGCGGTCGCGAGATCACCGGATCCGGCCGGCTACGCCAAAGGATATCGTTTGATGCTCTTGTTGCGATCATCGAGCGTCTGCGGGATGAAGACTTCAAGCCGTTCATGGCACGGCGTGGAGACTGGGCTAAACCGTTGCTTCTGTGGGCGCTGCGCCGCTATAGTGGGATGACCCTCAGCGAGGTCGGCGAGGCAGCCGGAGGGATGGACTATACGGCGGTCGCCATGGCGATAAAACGCTTTGAGAAACGATCAGAAAAAGATCAAAAACTCAGGCAACTGATGCAAACTGTGGTGGCAAAGTGTGAAAGGTGAAGACGTGATGACGGTGATAGGACCGACGAAGCGGGTGGTTTAAGCGTAACCAAGCAAGTGTGAGTCTACGTGTACGATCAAGTGTGGGACTAAGTGTTTATGGGGTTTGCACCGCGTCGGCGTTGGCCAGGAAGCAGTTGACGTGTTGTTCGGGGGCGTCGGCGGTGAGCATGACCGTTTTGCCTGCGGGCGCGAGGGTATTGGCGGCGACGACCTTGACCGCGTGGGCCCAGGTGCCCGCGTCCTCGACCAGATCGGTGAGTCGGGAGGGGGCATTCATGAACGCGGCTTCATTGAGCATGTTTTCCTGCTGGTCCGGGAAAATCGCCAGATAGAGCATGTCCATCTCGACCAGTTCGCTCAGGAAGTGGGTGCCGAGCGAGACATCCGGCACGAGATTCTCGTGCATGGCCACGATCTCGACGAGCACGCTCACGCCGTTGATATCCGAAAAATTCACGGGGATACCGAGCGAGGGGCTGCTCGTGCCCCAGCGTCCCGGTCCCAGCAGGACGGTGATGCCGTCTGGTCGTTCCTGCTTGAGGGCTTTGTTGATTTTGCCGAGCAGGCAGGCAATCTCGTGGCGATCGCGGATCGGCAGTGCCCCATAGACGGCGGGTACCACATAGACGAAGGTATCGACTGTGGTCACCCGGCTCTGCCCGATCACGGCACTGCGCGCCGTGATGATGGTGTCTTCCGGCGGGACAGCGGAAATGTCGGGCATCCGCACGGATCCGGTTCCCTGCACCTGTAGCGGTCGGCATTGCACCAGGTTGATCCGGATGTTGCCGTCTTCGGAGAAGTTGGCGGTGAATTCGATGTCGACGGGATTATCGTAGGCCGTCTGCAGCGTCGCCAGCATATCGCGCATCACCGCGACAAATCCAGTCTTGCGCAGCAGGGGATCAAAGGTCAGTACATGCGGAATCGTGATCGACCGGCCCGCGTCACGTGCTTCACGGGCCCGCCGGGCACCCTCCGCATCCACGGGGGCCAGCAGGTCCAGGGTGACGGCGTCGAGGTCGGGCAGGAGATCGTGGAAATTGCCTGAAGTCAGGTGGTTGGCTTCGAGGTCGATGTAATCGACCTGTCGCTGGGCATGTTGCCGTACTTCATCGAAGCTGTGTTCAGGGCGGCGTTCCGGGGCGTTCAGGGCGACCAGCCGCGTGTAATCGTCGTCGGTACGATCCACGGCACGGGTCCCGAGGCCGAAAACCAGGCGGATGACGCCTGCGGCTGGGTCAATCGCCTTGTGCCAGACATAGGGGTTGAAGGAGAAACCGACGCCCGCCACCGGCGGGAAGAAGCGGCACCCGCAGGTCTTGCCGGACACGCGCATCACCAGCAGGGCCATCTGCTCGTCCTGGTCAAGCATGCCGCGCCGGGCGCGGTAGCGCAGGGCGCGCTCGCTCATGGAGCTGGCGTAGATCGTCTTGACGGCAGCCAGGAAATCCTCCATGCGCTGGGAGCGCGGTCCCTGGTTGGCGCAGAAGACGCTCTCGTACTTGCCGGCGAAGGCGTTGCCGAAGTTATCCTCGAGCAGTGAGCTGGAGCGCACGATGAACGGGGACTGCCCGAAATAGTCGATCATCTCCTGGAACTGGCGCAGGGAGCGCTCGGAGAAGGCCCCGGTAATGATCAGCCGGCGTGCCCGCGTCGCGTTCTCGTAAAAGTCC
>CAZOXS010000017.1:0-2832 GCA_964583785.1 uncultured Victivallales bacterium | reverse complement strand
GTGCTGGTGCGGCTACAAGCTGCATCTGGACGTGATCGCCGCCGAGCAGATGCTCAAGATGCTCGGCTAGATGCCTGGATAACCACAGGGGCACCCGAAAACCCGGTTTTCAACGACGGAAAGGACGCAGTGTGCCTCCGTTTGAAAGTCGAAATGCAGGATTAGAATCGCTGCTGGTAACGGGCGTAGGCGTTGGCCCAGGCGTCGGCTTGCCGCGGTTCGAAGGTGCGGACGGGGAAGGATCTCCGGACGATATCGCGGCCTTCGGCCAGGGTGGCGATATCGCCCGCAGCGAGCATCTGCATCAGGATGTTACCGATGGCCGTGGCTTCCTCGGGGCCGGCCACGACGCGCCGCTGCAGGGCATTGGCCGTCATCTGGCTGAGCAGGCTGTCGCGTGAGCCGCCGCCGACAATGTGCAGCGTGTCGCGCTGCTGGCCGGTCAGCCCTTCGACTAGATCCCAGACGGCACGATATCGTAGTGCGAGGCTCTCGTAGATCACCCGGGCCATGCTGCCCTCGTCTGTCGGTGCTTTCTGGCGGGTCTGGCGGCAGAAGGCGGCGATGCGCTTGGGCATGTCACCCGGCGTGGCGAAGGAGGCATCATCCGGATTGATCATCGTACTGAACGGTTTGGCGTCGCGGGCCTGGGCCTCGATCTGCGCGAAGCTCAGGTCGGCTCCCTTGGCATTCCAGTTGCGGCGGCATTCCTGTAGCAGCCAGAGTCCGGTGATGTTCTTGAGCAGGCGGATGGTGTCGCAGACGCCGCCCTCGTTGGTTATGTTGGCGGCGGCGGCCGCCTTGGTCAGCAGCGGTGCGCCCAATTCTGTGCCCAGCAGCGACCAGGTGCCGCTGCTCAGGTAGACCGGCTGTGGGTCGGTAGTTGGCACGGCGGCCACGGCAGAGGCGGTATCGTGCGAGCCGGGGGCGACGATTCTGATCTTGCCTAGTCCGAGATCTTCGGCGGTATCGGGGCGGATCGAGCCGAGCACGGAGCCAGGGGCGACGAGATCCTTGAACAGGTGGCCGGGCAGTCCGGCTTTCTTGATCAGGTCGCGGGCCCAGTTGCGTTTGGCTGCATCGAGCAATCGACTCGTGCTGGCAATGGTGTACTCATTGGCCATCACACCGCTGAGCCAGTAGTGGATTAGGTCGGGGACGAACAGCAGGCGGTCGGCGGCTTCAAGGGCGGCTGATTTCGACGCCTTTTCGGCGCAAAGCTGGTAGAGCGAGTTGAAGTACATCGACTGGATTCCGGTGGTGCCGTAGATGCTGGAGGCGGCCACGCGGCGGTGCAGTTTCTCGGGTACGCCGCTGGTGCGCTCGTCACGGTACATGTAGGGCAGCCCCAGCAGGTGCCCCTGCTTGTCCAGCAGGCCGTAATCCACCCCCCAGGTGTCCACGCCGGCACTGATGATCGCCTTGCCGAATTGGGTGGCACTCTTGGCCAACCCTTGCTTGATCTCGGCGAAAAGCCCCACAAGACTCCAGTGCCAGCCATCAGGCAGACGCGTGCCGCCGTTGGGGAAGCGGTGTACGGTTTCCAGTGAAAGCGTCTTGCCATCAAACCGTCCGGCCATCACGCGGCCACTGGAGGCACCCAGATCAATTGCCAGATACGTCTTCTGCTTTCTCATCATCACTCTCCTTAAGTACTACGAGGCTCTTGCAAAACCCCTCGCCCTTGTTTCCTATAGGCAGTACCATGCCGTCGCCAAACACGATGCGCGGGATATTAGCTCGGATGCCTGTGATTACCAACCATTATTTTAAAATATATGTACATGGTTGTATTATTATATGCTACATAATTCAAGCAGACAACATACAATTCATCGGCCGTCATGCTATTTCCCTGCTCTGTTGTTATAGCTGGGCCCCATTCGAAAAGGGTTTCGGATGGGGGTGTTCAGGGTTCGGCGTTCAGCGTTCAGGAATGAATTGCGCTTGCCCGGCGGTTATCCGGCCTTTCCGGGCCGCAGGTGCCCTGTGCGTCCAGTCACTGGCCAGTACCTTTTCGAGCAGTTCAGCGCGAACGGCCTCTATTCCGCGGCGGCCGAGTTACCCGAATTCAAAACCGTCCTTGATGGTGAACATCAGCGATTCGACGGCCGAGCGGCAGCGCCGGGCATCTTAAGTCCACGTTCCTGGAGCCAGGCGTACATGCTGATCGACTCGTGCAGGAAGCAAACGGCCTGCTGCGCGCTTAGCGAACCGCGAAACCCTCGCCGCATCAGAAACATATGAACGGCCTCGGCCGACATCCGGGGACGGCCATCGGCCAGTGATAAATCCGCGATTTGAATCGTGCGCTCCTCGATGGCAAGACAAGGGCTATCGCTCGTCCGGCTTTCGAATTAAGTCAAGCGGAATGTCGCGCGGATTTGCTGAACGCTGAACACCGAACACTGAACACGCCTGGCCGAAAAGACCTTTTCGGACAGGCTCGAACTATGCTTCCGTGCAAGACGAGGAACGACTTGAGACGATGCTGGGACGGCTGGTTGATTACCTGTCCGGCAAGATCCGCCCCCTCTCGCTGATGACCGGAGGGTGGGAGGGACAGGAAAAAATGATGTTCTGCCGTGGCTTCGGGTTGTGCTGAAGCCGCAGTTACCGAGATTACCGGTCGAACAAGGAGCGCATCCGCACGTAGGATAAGGCAGGTACCGCCGGGCAGTCCGCTCGGTGGGGTAATGGGTCAGTTATAGGGGTGTTTGCCTGAGTTGCCTATAAGTTGGCCATTTGGCCTGCACTATTTCGGTGAACGAGAGCGGCGACGAGAGCGGTGAACGATTCAAATTCCCACTCGTTGTCCGCTCTCGTCGCCGT
>CAZOXS010000016.1:0-7333 GCA_964583785.1 uncultured Victivallales bacterium | reverse complement strand
AGGACAAAAGCGGCACTCCAGACTAGGTCTTCCTCGGCCCCCGCCTGCGGGGCGATCATGCCAACCATGCCCGAGTCGTCCTGCTGGTCGCGGAAATCCGCGATCCATTTCTGGTACACCCGGGGCATCCAGAGGTTGTAGAGCGCCTCGCGGGCCGTGCCCCAGGCGTCGGCCCCCCAGCCGAGCCGCTCGGGCCGCTGGGTGTCGTCGGTGGGCACGCCCATCTGGATGTTGCAGAGCTGCGACTGCAGGGTGCAGCAGTGGGTCCGGTTGATCAGGTCATGGCCGCATTCGAATGTCCCGGTCCGGGCGACGGCGGTACTCGCGAAACAGCCGGTCAGGCTGTCGAGATCGGGCGTTCCAGGATAACCGGTAACCTCGACGAATTGGAACCCGTGGAACGTGAAGCGCGGCTCGTGGATCGCCTCGCCGCCGTCCTTGAACGTGTAGCGATCCGCCTGGCAGGCCTTGCCGTTGCTGGCCGTGTCGAGTGCGCCGTTGGCATGCCGGGCCTCGCCGTAGCGCAAGGTCACGGTTTCGCCGGCGGTCCCGCCGCTGGCCCTGAGCCGCACCCAGCCGGTGATGTTGACCCCCAGGTCGAAGACGAAAACGCCCGGCGACGGTTCCTGTACCGAGACCGGCCGGATGGTTTCGACGATCCGTTCCTGCTCGTGGGTGACCGGTGCCAGGTGGCCGCCGGGGGCGGCGACGCGGTTGACTGCCCGCCAGGCCGCTGCGTCGAATCCCGGGGCGTCCCAGCCCGGCTGCTCCAGCCGGGCGTCGTAGCGCTCGCCGTCGTAGAGGCAGTTGAAGGTGATCGGCGACCAGTCCCCCCGCCAGGTGTCATCACTGGCGACCTGCTGGCGCGTCCCGTCCGTGAATTCGATCTCAAGCTGCACCAGGGCACGCGTTGAACCGTACCACTGCATCTGCCAGCCCCAGTATTTCTTCTGGCCGTTGAACCAGCCGTTGCCCAGCATGACCCCGACCGTGTTCGCGCCTTCCTGCAGTTGGCTGGTAATGTCGTAGGTGGAATAGAGCACGCGCTTGCGGAAATCGGTTCGCGGTGTCGCCAGCACATCCTCGCCGACCTGGCGTCCGTTGAGGCGCAGCTCGAAGAGCCCCAGGCCACAGACAAACGCGCGCGCCCGCCGGACGGGCCGGGCAAGACGGAAGTCCTTGCGCAGCATCGGCGCGCGCGGTTCCGGCTCGATGGCCTGCACCGCCGCTGCAACGCGTTCCTGCTGGAACGTGCCGGGATCGGTAAACGGTTCGTCGGCCGCCCCCATCCCGATCCATTGCGCCTGCCAATCGGATGCCTCGAACAGGGGCGTCCCAAAATAGCGGGGTGCACTGAAATCGCCTTCCTTGCCGGCCTCGTCCCAGACCTTGATACACCACCAGCAGTCCATGTTGCTGTCCAGTGGCGCGCCGGCATAGTCAATGTTCAGCGACTGCGACGAGTCCACCTTGCCACTGTCCCACAGGTCGGCCTTGCCCGGTTCCAGCAGCGCCCGTGAGCGGGCGACCAGGATCCGGTAGGCTGTCTGGCGACGATTTCGCCCCTCGAGCGGGACTTCCCATGATAATCGAGGCCGGCGGGTCCCGATGACCAGCGGTTCATCGGCATATTCAATACGATTCATTCCCGTACGCTAGTTGGCGGTGGCTCTCCGTGTCAAGCGCAACCGTGCCCCGCAGTCGTGATTATGCAGTTGATTCGTTGCGGTCGTTTTGACAGTATCCAGAACACCGCCGTAAGGTGATATCAACGACAATCACGACCAGGAGCCACTTATGACACACAAGGAACGGGTACTCGCCTCCCTGCACAATCAACCGGTGGATCAACTCCCCTGCGAGGACGGCATGTGGCCGGAAACGCGCGCGCGCTACGAGAAGGAAGGCGCCATGCTGCTGGGTGAGGATGCCTGCCGCCATTTCGACATGAGCTGGCGGGCCGGCGGCTGGCTCAATTCGACGGGCGATCTGGATTTCAAGGACCAGATTCTCGAGGAGACTGAGGAGACCGTGCTCAAGCTCAACGGCAACGGCGCCAAGCTGCGCTGGTGGAAGCACAAGCAGGGCACACCGGAACACGTCGACTTCTCCGTCCAGGAGCGTCCGCAGTGGGAGGCGCTGATCAAGCCGCACCTGCTCAAGGTCGACCGGCGTCGTATCCCCTTTGGTGCCTACCGGTCCAACAAGGCCCTGGCGCAGGTCGAGCAGCGGGCCTTCTGCTGGTCGGGTGTCGCGCCCTTCGAGCAGATGCATCCCGTCTGCGGGCATGAGTACATGCTGATGGGCATGGCGCTCGATCCCGACTGGGTCAAGGACATGGTCAATACGTATGCCGATTTCACGATCATGCATCTCGAGGTGCTCTTCGCCGAGGAAGGCGTCCCCGATTTCATGTTCTTCTACGAGGATATGGGATTCAAGGACAAGCCGTTCATGTCGCCGGCCATGTATGGGGAGATTGTGCAGCCGGGCCATGCGAAGCTTTTCGACTATGCGCACAGCAAGGGCTGCAAGGTCATGGTGCATTCGTGCGGGTTCGTCGAACCGCTGGTGCCCGGCCTGGTCGCGGCCGGCATGGACTGCCTGCAGGCCATGGAGGTCAAGGCCGGGATGCACATGCCGCGCATTGCCGAGACCTATGGCGGTAAAATTGCCTTTTGCGGCAATATCGATATTCGTAAACTGGAGGCCAACGACCGCGATGCCGTCAAGGCGGAACTGCAGGCCAAGATCCTGCCGGTACTCAAGGCCGGTTCCGGCTATATGCTGCATTCCGACCACTCCATCCCGCCGGGGGTCGACCACGATACGCTCAAATGGTTCTTCGATTACGGCAGGACTGTCACGTTATGATAGCTGAAGCCCCGGCAGAGAGGATCCCCGGTGTGCTGGGACGGATCATGACGGAACGCCGGGAGGCCGTGGCGGTGGCACGGGCGATGGTCAGCGAGGCCTCGCTCGAAACGGCGGCGGCGCGGCGCGAGCATCACAGCCTCAAGGCGCGGCTGCGAGCGGGCGGGGGCACCGGCATTATCGCGGAAATGAAGAAGGCCAGTCCCTCGGCGGGGGTGCTGCGTCCGGATTACGATCCGGCGGTGATGGCGCAGGCCTACACCCGTAACGGGGCCATCGGTCTTTCGGTACTGACCGAACCCCTGCATTTCCTGGGCGACGAGTCGCATCTGCGCGCGGTGCGTGCGGTGACGCCGTTGCCGCTGCTGCGCAAGGATTTCATGTGCGATCCGTACCAGGTCACCGAGGCGGCGGCCTGGGGGGCGGATGTGGTGCTGCTGATTGCCGCCGCGCTGCCGGATGCGTTGATGCACGCGCTTTACCAGCGGGCGTTGGCGCTCGGGCTCGAGGTGCTGGCCGAGGTGCATACCGAGGCGGAACTGCAGCGGGTGCTGCCGCTGGCCGAGGCGATCATCGGCGTCAATAGCCGCGACCTCAAGACGCTAAAGACCGATCTGGCGGTCGCACACCGCCTGGCGGCATCGATTCCGCCGGACCGGCTCTCGATTGCGGAAAGCGGGATTTCGCGGCGCGAGGAAATCCTGGCGCTGGAGACTGCCGGGTATGACGGCTTCCTGATCGGCGAGGCACTGGTGCGCCAGGACGACCCCGGCGGTGGCCTCGTGCTGCTGCGCGGCCTCACGGGAGGGACGGTTTCCAGCCCGTCCGCAGCGTTGTGAGGGAATGGGCCAAGTTATAGGCAAGTCTGCCGCTCGGGGCTCCGGGCGAAATTGAGGGTGGTAGCTTTTTATGGAGAATGCAGGGAGTGAAAGCAACGTAGGACAGGCGCCCTCGCCTGTCAAGCCGAGCATAAGCAGCGTTGGCTGCCGGGCAACGGTCAGTTAGCGGTCAGGCAACTTATGCTCGGCGGTCGGGCGAGGGCGCCACGACCTACCTGCTTATGCTCGGAAATCGGTGAACGAGAACGGCGACGAGAACGGAAAACGAGTTGGCATTTGAATCGTAACCCGTTCTCGTCGCCGATCTCGTAATTCGAAATAGGCAGGCAATAGTCGTGTCCAAAGAGAGACAAAATGGCCAAGTCATAGGCAAACCATGAAAAACAAGCTAGAACAGGTTAACGGCATCACGCGCGTGATGGATGTGGTGGCGCGGCTGCGTGGCGAGGACGGCTGTCCCTGGGATCGCCAGCAGACGCTCGACTCGCTCAAGCCCTGCCTGATGGAGGAATGCTGCGAGCTGCTCGAAGCCATCGAGCAGGGCGACGTGGCGGCGCATCGCGACGAGCTTGGCGACGTCCTGCTGCAGGTGGTGATGCAGGCGCGGATCCGCGAGGAGCAAGGCGATTTCGATTTCGAGGCGGTGGCCGGTCATCTGGCCGACAAGCTGATCCGCCGTCACCCGCATGTGTTCGGCGATGCCAAGGCGGACACGACGGCGGAGGTCATGCAGCACTGGGCGCGGATCAAGCAGGAAGAGCGGGGCGGGGCGGATGCGCCGCCGCGGGCGACACTCGACGGCATCCCGCTGCAGCTGCCGGCCTTGCACCGCGCGCAGCGTATCCAGGAGCGCGCCGGCAAGAAGGGGTTTGACTGGGACCGCATCGATGACGTCATCGACAAGGTCGAGGAGGAGCTTGAGGAAGTGCGCGAGGCGCTCAAGGCCGACGATGCCGACGCAGTGGAGGGGGAACTCGGGGATCTGCTGTTCGCGACGGTCAATCTCTGCCGTTTCCGTGGCGTGCATGCGGAGGGGGCCCTGCGGCGGGCGATCGCGAAATTCACCAGCCGTTTCCATGCGGTCGAGCGTCGCCTGCTGGCGGCGGGACGGCGGCTGGAGGATTGCACGCTGGCGGAGATGGACCGGGAATGGGACCGGGTCAAGGCGGATGAGGCATCATGAACATCTTTCGTACAAAGGGCGACGGACGCTGGTTCCCGGCGGATGGCGACGACTTGCGCGCCACGGTCGAGACGTTTATCACGTCGGCGGATGCCTCCGCCGGTGATGGGGCGGCGCTTGCCGCCGGTATCGCCCCGCATGCCGGTTATGCCTACTCCGGCGGGGTGGCCGGGCATACCTATGCGGCCCTGCGGGAATCGGTGCGCCAGGGCAACGGGCCGGATCTGGTGGTGGTGCTGGGCTTTTCGCACCGCGTGCCGTTCGAGGGGGTGGCCTGGCTCGATGCCGACGCGATCCGCACCCCGCTGGGGGATCTGGCGGTGGACCGCCCGTTCATCGACCAGGTCCGCGACCGGCTACCGGGCACGTTTCTGGATAACCGTTTGCATGCCGGCGAGCATTCGGCGGAAAACCAGCTTCCCTTCCTGCAGGTGGCCGCACCGGGCGTGTCGGTGGCGGTCGGCTTGATCGGTGGTCACCGCAACGGCCAACCGGCGGCGCTGGCGCGGGCGCTGCACGCGGTCGCGGCGGGCCGGCACTTATTCGTGCTGGCGAGCACGGATCTGCTGCACGATCCCGATTACGAGCGGGTGCGGGAAAGCGACGTGCAAACCTTGCGCATGATGGAAAAACTTGATTCAGAGGGGCTAAATAAGGCATGGTCATACGAGACGCAGGTATGCTGCGGCATCGGGCCGGTACTGGCGGCGCTGGAAATGGCCCGTCTGGCTGGTTGTCGACAGGGGCGGCGGCTGTTCACCTGCAACAGCGGGGATATTGACCCCACAGGCCGCGGGCAGTGGGTAGTCGGCTACGGTGCGATGGTGTTTGCATACGATGATAATCGATAAATGCTCAACGAAAGGCATGATAATGGAATTGACGGAACAACAAAAGGCGACGGTCGCCGCCTGGGTGGAGGAAGGATGCGGACTGTCGGAGATCCAGCGTCGGATTACCAGCGAATTCGAGCTGCGTCCCACATTCATGGATGTGCGTTTCCTGATCTTGGATCTCGGGCTTGAGATCAAGGATGCGAGCGCCGTCAAGCCGGAAACCGCGCAAGCGGATGAGGATGCGCCTGATGAGGCGGATGTTGCCGATGAAGACACGCGGCCCCCGGCGGCCCCCGGCACCACTGGCGGCGTCACGGTTGAGGTCGACCGGCTGATCAAGCCGGGTGCGCTGATCAGCGGAACCGTGGTCTTCAGCGATGGCATGACCGCCGCCTGGATGCTCGATCAGACCGGCCGCCTGGCGCTTGACCCCGCGCAGCCCGGCTATCGACCGGGGCCTGAGGATATCGAGGGCTTCCAACGGGCACTGCAGGAAGAGATGATGAAGAAGGGGTACTAGCCATATGCCCAGGCCGATCAGGCTTATTGCCACGGATCTGGACGGGACGCTCGACGGCAACGGCTGCGCGATCACTCGCTACCAGGACTTTGCTGAGCGGCTCGAGCGTTACCACGAACGCTACGGGGCGGCGTGGGTGGTCTGTACCGGCCGTTCGCTGCACAGTTTCGAGTCGGTTCTAAAGCCACTTGAGACACTAGGGATCTCGCCCGACTATGTGATCGTGCACCACGCCTACATCTATAAGCGGGGGCGTCGGGGTTACTGGCCGCATCTGTTCTGGAATACGGCCATACGGTTCCAGGTCTGGGCCAGCTCGCTGTATCTGCGCGGCGCACTCAACGAGTGGCTTCAGATGGTGAAGGGCATGAACGATCATGTCACGACCGTGTTCCATCGGCGCAACCGCTTGTGCCTGCGGTTCCGGACCGAGGAGTCGGCGGAAGCCGCTGCGGAACTTTTACGCAAGAAAGCCGCAGTCTTTAAACATCTGCGCGTGTTCCATTACCTGCTGGAAGTGGATGTCCGCACGGTGCCCTTTACCAAGGGCATGGCACTGACCGAACTGGCGCAGCGGCTGGGCATCGGGAATGCCGAAATCCTGGCGATCGGCAACGGCCATAATGACATCAGTATGCTCAATGGCGAGGCGGCTGGCGCGACAGGGTGTCCGGTCAACGCCGAGGTCGATGTGATGGAGACGGTGCACCGCAGTGGTGGGCACATCGCCCGCTCCCGCGGGCTGGACGGCGTGATCGAGATCCTCGATGCCTGGCTGGGCGATGCGGTCAGCAGCGAACTGCCGGCATGGTGGACACCGAACAAGCAGCAGAAGAATCCGAAGTCGATGGGACGGCGGATGAATCACCCCGGGCGGCATCATCATACGCCCGCGCCGCGGGCGGCGCTGTGGGTGGGCATCCTGTCGGCGTACACGGTGCTGGTGGTGTTTGCCAGCTTCGGGCTTGTTCCGTTTTCGGGGCTGATCATGAAGCCGTTCACGATGGTAGCGGGCTTGGTCGAGCGCCTGATCGAGATATTGGGGTTGTCGGTCGGGATTAGTAAGGATTGGGATCATATG
>CAZOXS010000015.1:0-4789 GCA_964583785.1 uncultured Victivallales bacterium | reverse complement strand
AACATGTTTCACACAGAAACGTCTTTATTTTTCACACCTGAAGGTCCTTGTTTTGTTTCTTTAAGTTTTTCAATTGCAGCAGCACAAGCCCTCACAGCCAACATATCATAAACGCGGCCCCCTGATATGTCCCAATCAAAGTTCAGCAACTACCATCACCAATTCAACATCAAATGAATCCTATAGTTGTCCGAAGAGAAAAGTACTCAACTAAGATCGAGTACTAGTTCATAACACTATAGCGAGTGATGTTGTGTAACTGGAAGTTTTTCCATTTTTCTTTTGATTTCATCCCAGGTGTAAGGCATCATATCTCCGGACCTAGTATCAATGCCAACATCCATACATTTTCCTTGTTGTGTAAAAGTGCCGTGGCAGTGACCAAAAAGATGTATAGATCCTCTATCACACTCTTCCCACTGTGTCATTGGAAAATGGCACATTACTACCATTTGTTTTTCAATAAAAATTGTTTTCATTGAAGAAACAGAAGTACACAGATCCTGTAGTTCTTGATGCTTCCGAATGTTGTGGTCATGGTTACCCAGAATCAGATGATGTTCTGCACCAGTAGCCTTGATTCTACTAAGAATTTTATGACAAAAATCAACACCTTGGAACGCAACATCACCTAGATTGTAAAGTACATCACCAGGTTGCAGAGTTGCTTCGAGGTTTTGTGCCAGACGCTCGGACATTTCTTCCCAGTCTTTACCTGGGCGTGTAGTTGGGCAGAACTCTTGAATTCTGCGATGACCATAGTGAAGATCTGAACAAAAATAAATCATGTTAATCAGCAATCATAATTTTAGTAAATCCCTCGTCGAGAGATGGGGCTTCATAGCTCTTAATCATAGAATCAAGAACATAAGATGGAATATTTTTTCCGGGGCGCTGAGCCAGCCGTTCTTGAAGATTTTTTGGAGTTTCGAACACAACAGCAACAATTGTGTAATCTTTTTTAGCTACCAAAGCAATTTTAGTGGCTCGAGATTTCTTGGTAAGATTCGTCTGATCCCAGATAAAGTCTTTTTGATCATCAAGAAATTCAGACACATCATCAAACATACGTGAAGTAGCAGTTTTGATTGATGCTTTAAAAATATAGTTATAAGTATGGCCAGATTCGGCAGCAAACTGTTCAATATACTTGTCGGTTGACGCATAAGCCAAGCTTGAGTGTTCTTTTTGAGCCCAAGTAGTTTTGCCCGAACCTGGCACACCGACCAGCATATAGCAAACAGGTTTAAGAGAATTAGTTGTGTAAAGTGACATTATGAATAAGTTTTGTTTTCAACTTTAAAATTCCGAATTTTAAAGTAGGAGAAAGATCAGAGTGTCCGGACCACACTACATTAGTAATGGTTGCACCCCAATTGTTTTGATGATTAATCATAATACACTCAGAAATATGTGTAAATCAATTTATATTATATTTTTCCGTGCTTCTACCATATGTAATAAAGTAAGTGCATATAATTCATTTATGCCACAGTTAATACAAGTGCGGCCTTCGTGCTCCCACCCTTTCACACCATTATCCCACACGTGTATACAATTTACTCTACTATTTTCTAATTCATGTAGCTGCTTTTTGAGAACATTGATAAAATTCTCTTTTAAACGAATTTCAATTCCAACTTGATCAATTTTTTGTTTTAACGTCAACATATTAATACCTTTGAGATTCGGTTCGATAAATAATTATACTACACTTGGAAATATGTGTAAATTATTCTTTATCTGAAGGTGGGATTGACCAAAAACAATTGATCATATCTGAGAAATTTTTTGATAATTGATTAACTGAGTCCATATATTTTTCTTGTGCATCTTGGATAATCAATATATCAGAAATTATATCTTCTGTTTTAATCTTAGTTTGTTTGGTGATATAATTATTCATCATTTGAATCATGCACGTGGATATATCTCATTTTTTGTTCTGGAGTCCAAGACTTAAGATGATAATTATCTTTGTCAAACAATTCAAGATATTCATCCACTGATACTACACGTTGAGAAATAACCGATTCTCCAAGATGTTTCTGTGAAAATTCATCTTGTACTTTCCCAGTCTAACTTCATCAATCGCTTGGTCCACCTCATTATCCGATGTTTCAACTGCATAACGGACGTAGAATGTAGATATTGCATCTACCAATACTAATTTACTCATTCCTTTTTACCTTTTTAAAATTTAACACAAAATTTTCTATCGCCAATTTAATTACGGTGGCCAAAAAAATCATATCTGCATACTGCATACCAAAATCAATTGTGATTGATTCTATATTCGTTTCTCAAGTTCATGAGAATCCTACCCAGCATATTTTGACCTACGGCGTCGCAGACACCCCAGAATGTATCATGCCAATAATTAGTTTCTTCTAGGTGCGCATCCCCGGTAGAGAGAAGCATATCTCGTTCGGCCTTGTTTGCAAATTTTGCTCTTAATGCTTTTAGCATAGCTGTGGTTCTGTATGTATCCCAATCTTTTCTTAATTCAGCTTTACTTCCAAATTTTTTGGCCTGGAGCGGTGTAGGAGATCGAATAATTGAAAGACGGTATTCCGGATCTGAACTTTTTTGGTACATATAAACATGTTCAGAAGACATGAAAGGAATCCCATCAAACACACAAGTACACAGATGATAATTAGATAAAAATCTATATTCACCAAAGAAGCCTAAAATGGGCTTCGCATCACTAAACAGGTTTGACATTTTGCAAAAGTTTTAAATTGAGAACAAAATTCTCTACAGTAAGTTTAACCACAGTGGCCAAAAGAATCATATCACGAGAGTCTGCATCATTACTCAAATACATTTCCAATATTGATGTTGCCATCAATGTGTATGCCGTATCTTCATCTATTTGAAGCATGGCAAAATCAATCGGATCTTCAGTTTCGATTTCTTTTACCAATTCTACAAGTTGTTCTATTAAATTCATTAGAAATACTCCACACGTGTTCGGTCAACAGTACCTTCGGCAAATCGGACTTCGTGTGGAGTATCTTCAATAGTACCATGCACAACCATACCTGGCAACTCACCGTCTGGTACTTCATCGAGCAGTAGGTAACGAAACCCTTCATAGTTGCCGGATTGATGCAGCACATATTCCAAAGCATCCATCAGACCTTGACGAACATCGGGAGTAGAATAACTCTTGGTAGAATTCTTCAAATTCAGATTAATGTCGCGTCGCATAGTATCAACAGAAAATGTTTTCTTACCCATTATTTTGACTCCAAAATGTTTTAATCATACCAGAAACTTTACTGTCTTCATCCCAAGCACCAATAGCAGCAATCAAATAAAGATTGGTGAAACTCACAAAGTTTTTGGTCCGTTCATGATGAAATTATAAACTATTCTTCAATATGTGTAAATTACCACTTGATCACAGTGTTAGCTAATAGTTTGGTTTCTAGTGTTACTGGGAACATTTCCGTGATCGGATTTGGAAATGGTATAGCATAGAATCCCATATATTCTGACCAGCAACGAATAAGTACTTTGTAAAATTCTATGAAATTTGTATCTCTATAAATCTCTATAATTCTACGAGTACTGTCGATTCTATAGTTCTTTGTCGTATATTTCACGATGCCACCGCTTTCATAATTTCTGCATCGTATTTATGCTTAGTTCTGATAACTTTAGATGCATAACTAGTGCCTTGGCCAAGGCTTCCATTGTACCGTAGCAGAGTTTCAATTATACCACTGGACATATTAGAATATTCACGTACGATTTGAGCACCAACCATAATATTTATCTTTGGGTCAAATAGAGCTGCTTTCGTTGCCTTTTCTTTGTGATAACTAGATGCTATTTGAAATAATCCGATGGGCCCTGTCGGAGAAACTGCTTTATAATTAAACCTAGATTCTGTATATATAATTGATAATAACAATATTGGATCAAGGGAATATTTAGCTGCGGCCTCATATATCCATATTGAGTATTTCTTAGCGACAGCAGCCGGCAGATGGCCATCACGAGCAATAATAGCTGCAGTTTTATCTAAAATAATACCAGAAGTATATATGGCAGTCGTCTGTGGTTTGTTTTGTAGGTAGAATACTTGTTCTTTAATTACGTTAAGATATAAGATTCCTAGCAAGAGCGCAGCTGCTAAACCAAAGTAAGTAATATATTTAGTAACTTTAAATATCTGACTTTCTAAAATCTTAGTAATAGAAGAAAAAATCTTCCATACTACCGTACTAGGTAATTTGTTTGTTTTCATTTTTAATGGGCGAGGAACTAGCCTCACGGTTTGTTAAACTATTTTGATCGAATTTTGATCCACTAAACCTACTGGGTCAATAATAAAAGTAATATGATATCCATCTAAAAATATAGTACATCTACCGTTATCGCAAACAGTGTACTTCGTACCAGAATCTTGTATGTAAATTACCTTCTTTAACAAATAGAATGGTAATTCGTCAACAACTTCATTTGATTTTAACACAACTTTCATTTTATGTACATTTTTAGCTATAGTGCTTTAACCGATGAATTATTCTTCCCTAACATATGCATTCTGTTTATTCTGCAACCAACATAAGCATTATAATAAAGATTTGGGTATAGTAAAACATCATTATCCATTTGTACTTTAAGTTCATAATATGAGCATTCAGAAAGAGAAGAACAAAATCTTAAAATTTCTCTGTAAAAATTTTCTTTGCCAAGTTTTTCTACATCAGCCTTAAGTTCTTCAGACGAACCGTAGTAATCTCTCCAATCCGAATCTACCTGTGTTCTAATT
>CAZOXS010000014.1:0-9047 GCA_964583785.1 uncultured Victivallales bacterium | reverse complement strand
TACGACGCCAAGGAAATCCGCGAGATGTCCGCTCGCCTCGGGCATGTGCCGATTATCGACGATTAACCACCGACCAGCCACGGCTGCATCAAAAGCCCCGGTTCTGAACACCGCAAAGGGCGTAGCCTGCTCAAAAATGGTGATTCCAGACCATCAGGCTGTCCAAAACCCCTCACGTGCGCAGCATCCGCCATTTTCCCTTGCAGAACCCCTCGGGGTTTCCGGCTTCAAGCGGAAACCACGAGGGGTTCTGCAAGTGCCTCCTAAGGCAGGGAATGGGAGTGATGACGGTTCGGATTGAACTGAGTTCCTGTTTTGGCTGTCTGTCCGTGTATGTTGGTCCGGCGTAAAAAGGCGGATGATCAAGAGAGAGAATATGCACCAGTCCGCCAAAGGTGGAAAGGGGAAGGCATTCGTCTTGCTCTTGCTAATTCATGGTTCCGTGCATAGACTTTCGCCGAATTGATCGAAACCGCATTGAAACGAGGAGCAAAGCATGACTGTGGACGATTTGAAGGCCGCCATTCGCGATATTCCGGATTTCCCGCAGCCGGGGATTCTGTTCAAGGACATTACTCCCGTGTTGCAGAACCCCGCCCTGTTCTCCTACGCGATCGATCTGTTCCAGGAGCGGATCGAAGGCAAGGGCGTGACCAAGGTGGCGGCGATCGATGCGCGCGGCTTTATCTTCGGCAGTGTGTTGTGCGACCGTCTTGGGCTTGGGCTGGTGCCTGTTCGCAAGGCGGGCAAGCTGCCCTACAAGACGTATTCGGAAAGCTATGCGCTGGAATATGGCGAAGCCACGCTGTGTATCCATCAGGACGCGTTCCAGTCCGGCGATCGGGTGCTGTTGATCGATGACCTGCTGGCGACCGGCGGTACGGCGGTTGCCTCGGCGAATCTGATTGAAAAGGCCGGTGGCGAGGTGGTGGAAGTGCATTTCCTGATCGAGCTGGCCTTCCTCAACGGGCGAGCGCGGCTCGGCGACCGCGAGGTCTACGCACCGATCGTGTTTTGATGCTGGTTGCGGACCATGAGGAGTGTGCGTTGAGGAATCCGGATCTGATTGTGATCGGCGCGGGTGCGGCTGGCCTGCTGGCGGCGGGAACGGCGGCGGCGGGCGGGGGGCGTGTGCTGTTGCTTGAAAAGATGCCGCGCCTCGGACTCAAGCTGGCGATTACCGGCAAAGGCCGCTGCAACCTGACCAATATCGAACCGCGCGGGGCTTTCGAATCGCATTTCGGCGACCACGGTAACTGGCTGCAGCCTGCGTTCGATGCTTATTTTTCCGCTGCATTGATGGCATTCGTGCAGGCGGAAGGTGTCCCGCTGGTCACAGAGCGCGGCGGACGCGTCTTTCCCGCGAACGGGCGGGCACCCGATGTTGTCAAGGCACTGGTGTCATGGGTTCGTCGTCAAGGTGTTGAAATCCGTCTGCGGCATCCAGTCAGTCGATTGCGTGTGGGGGCGGATGGGCGCATCAGCGGGGTGGGGGCAGCCACCGGTGATCTTGATTGCGGCGCGGTGGTGCTGGCCAGCGGAGGGGCTTCCTATCCGGGGACCGGGTCGTCTGGGGATGGCTATGAACTGGCAGGCAGGGTGGGGCATACGATTGTACCACCGCGCGCGGCGCTCGTGCCGCTGATCACGTGTCCCGCGCCGGATCGCGCGCTTGACGGATTGGGGCTCAAGAATGTGCGCGTCTGGCTGCTGGTGGATGGCCAGCCGGTGGCGGAAGGCTTCGGCGAAATGGGGTTTACCACTTTCGGAATCAACGGCCCCGTCGTTTTATCGCTCAGTGGCCAGGCGGTCGATGCGCTGGCGGCGGGACGCGAGGTCCGCCTGCGGGTGGATCTGAAACCGGCTTTGAGTGAGACGAAACTGCGGGCACGACTCGACCGCGATCTGGCCTCCCGCGCGGCGGAGCCGATGCGCAGTATCCTGCGCGGACTGCTGCCCAAGCCGCTGGTGGAGACCTGTCTGGCCTCGATGGGCATACGCGGCTCGGTGCTGGGCAGCCGGCTGGCAGCCGGGCAGCGCGAGGCTCTCGTCGGCTGGCTCAAGGGGATGGAGCTGGCCATTAGCGGGCATCGCGGGATGAATGAGGCGATCGTGACCGCTGGCGGGGTAGCCCTCGAAGAGGTCTGTCCGGAAACGATGGAGTCGCGTCGGGTACCGGGCTTCTATTTCGCCGGGGAAGTCCTCGATGTCCACGCTGACACGGGCGGATACAATCTACAGGCAGCCTTTTCCACGGGTGTGCTGGCGGGCCGCAACGCCGTTGGCTTGACGGCGCCACGGTGAGAAGGTAGAAAGCTTCGGCATGGATCCATTCTCCAACACCGATATCGCGATAGGCTCTTATCACGGACGTGTAAACACGCGTCGCGTGCAGGCGGTGTCGCTGGCCTGGCTGGCGCAGATATCACGTCAGATCGAGTCCGCTGATGCCGTGGTGCTGGCCGAGGGACGTAACCGCAACGTGCGCGTACGAATGCCGACGGCGGGCGGCACGACTCTGGATGTGGTCGTCAAGTCCTTTGGGTTCGGAGGGGCGCTGCAGGCCTGGCGCGACCGTCGCGTTGGGTCCAAGGCCCGCCGCACCTGGTTGGCGTCCGTACACCTGACTGCCGTAGGGGCAGGCACGCCGGAACCTATCGCGTTCCTGGAGCGCTGGGCGGGCGACCGGTTGGCGGAAAGCTATGTCGTAACCATCTACCAGCCGGGGGTGACCAGTTTCGCCCATGCCCTGGACTCGCTTTATCGGCAAGAGCCGGATTGCGAGAAGCTGATGGCGCTGCTGGATACGGTTGCGACTGAGGTCCGGCGGATGCACGAGGGCGGCTTTCAGCACAATGATCTCGGGAACCAGAATATCCTGCTGCGGCGCGATGATCAGGGGCGTTGGGGGCAGGTGCAGTTCATTGACCTCAACCGCGGGCGGATCAAACCCGCGCTTTCGCCTCGCGACCGGGCCCGTGATCTTTCGCGTATCGCCTTGCCGTCGGATTTCCGGCGCGTGTTCTTTGAGATGATCTGGCAGGTGGAACCACCCGCTAAATTCCTGAAGTGGGAATCGCATTACCGGCGGCGCTTCGCGCTGCATTCCCGCACCCGCCGCTGGCGCCATCCGATCCGCGAGGCGCGCAAGCGTCCGGCACCCGGTGATCCACCGCGCTATCCGGATACCAAGGATATCTGGATCTGGGACGAGCGGTCCGGGCAGCCGCTGGTGACGATGGCCTCGCGTGACCGGTCAAAACATTATCCGATGTCGCGTAATCTTCGAGTGCTGGTATCTACGCTAAAAGCGCTGCCGGAGGTCTGGCGGGCCTATGGGAGGTTTCGCCGTCAAGTCTACGGTCAGCGGGTAGTAATGCGCGGACGGATTGGCGTGGCGGTGGATGTCTATGGGCCGCATATTGACCGTCGGATTGCCTTGCTGGAGAAGCTAGGGCCAATCCCGCTGATGGTACGCTTCTATCATCATCGCGGCCTGGCGGCGGCGGATGCGGCGGCAACAGTGGTTGAAAAGCTGATCCGGCGCGGGCATCCTGTCAGCATTGCCCTGGTGCAGGATCGCCGGGCCGTCCGGGAACCGGATGCGTGGCGCCTGTTTGTTGATCGCGTGCTGGAACGTCTGGCCGCGCTGGTGGAACTGGTCGAGGCGGGACATGCGATCAACCGGGTCAAGTGGGGCGTCTGGGATTTTGGCGAGTACCGTCGGCTGGTGGAACCCTTCGCCGCCTGGCAGGCGCGCTATCCCGACCTTTGTATCGGCGGTCCGGCGATGATCGACTTCGAATACGCCTATGTGCCGGCGGCGCTTGATGTATTGCCGGAGGGCTTGCGTTTCGGGGCGCTGACGCACCATCTCTATGTGGACCGGCGCGGGGCTCCGGAGACCCCGCAGGGACGGTTTGCCGCACTTGAGAAATTCGCGCTGGCACGTGCGCTGGCAAGCCGTGCCAGTGACCGGTTGATCGTCTCGGAATTCAATTGGCCGCTGGCGGAAACCGGGGTTTATTCGCCGGTAGGGGCACCGTATGTGTCTCCGGGGCTGCGGCACCATGACCCGAGTGTCAGCGAGCAGGAGGCCGCAGCCTATCTCCTGCGGTATCTGCTGATCGCGATCTGCTCGGGGCTGGTCGAGCGCGTCTTCTGGTGGCGGCTGGCGGCGTTTGGCTACGGACTGGTGGATGATTCTGCCGCCGACTGGCGCGAGCGTCCGGCCTTCCTGGTGCTGGCCGTGCTGCTGCCCCGGCTGGAGAAGAGTGAATTCACGGCCCGTTCGGTCGTTGCTGCTTTGTCCCCCACGGGAACCGAGGGTATCCTTTACCGCTTCGAGATGCCCGATGGCCATCCCTGGTGGATGGCGTATACGCGGGTCGAATCCTGCCGGATCCCCGTACCCCCTGCGGTGACGCAAGCGACCACCGCCTTCGGGGACACGCTCTCTATCCAGGACGGCAAGGTTGAAGTGGGTATGATGCCGATCTATCTGGATGTCGAGTCTTCGGTCCAGTAATTTCATGCCTTGTAGCTGCGTTCGCCAGAACGCGGATGGGCCACCCAAGCTGCTCGCGCATTCCGTCCCCGCTCTGGCGAGCGTGGCTACAACACGTTTCACTCCTGCATCATCCAACCGTGCACGGGGCCGGTGTTAACCTATCCTCGCCTTGGCAAGTATGGCGGCATGCTGCTGTTCTTCCGTTGCCAGTGACTGGAAGATGCGTCGCAGGGCGGGGATCGGGGTATCCTCGGCAAGGGCCTCGTAGAAGGCGGCGGTGGCTTCCTCATGTGCGATGGCGTGTTCCAGTACGGGGTCGGTGGCGGCGGCGACATCGTGTTTCAACGCCTCTTTGGGATGGCCGTTTACGACCTCGGCTGTAATCGGCGTTTCGCCGTGACTGGCGCCCGCCTGTGTGAGCCGTTGGTAGTGCGCCTCTTCCGCCAGTGCCAGGTTGGTGAACATCGCCTGCATGGCGGGCGTGGCGGCTTGCCGGGCCAGCTCGCGGTAATCAGCGGCGGCGGCATGTTCGAATTCGGCAGCCGCCCGTAATACTACGCGGGCGAGCAGGCCAGCCGGCGCGGCGCTGATGGCCGTGGCGGCGGATGCCTTCACCTGCACGCGCTTGATCAGGGCATCGCGCAGCAGCAGGGCCCCGAAGAGGATGAACAGGATCGCGGCCCCCATGCGTATCACATGTTCCGGAATCACCCGTGTCAGGGCCGTTCCGATCAGCACGGCGATCAGCGTTGAGAGCACCAGCGCCGCCGCCGCCGCGCTGAAGACGGTCCATTTGGAGGTCTCCGCCGTGGCTGTACGGGCCATGGCCGCCAGTTGGGTCTTGTCGCCCAGCTCGGCCAGGAAGATGAGCAGGAAGGTGGAGAAGAATAGTTTGTAATCCATGATGTTTCCCGTGTTTGCGAGTTAGTAGTCAGTCTGGGGCTGTCGGCCGTCGAGCACGGCTTCGGAATCACCGACGCCGAGTCGCGAACAACCCTGTTCGAGATACGCGACGGCGGTTAGCCAGTCGCGTATGCCGCCGGAGGCCTTGACCTTGAGATCCTTGCCGACCGTGTCGAGCATGATGGTAATCGATTCCGGGGTGGCCCCGCCAGCGGCAAAACCGGTCGAGGTCTTGACGTAGTCTGCGCCAGCATCCCTGGCAATGAGACAGGCGGATGAAATCTCATCCGCGGTCAGTAGGCAGGTCTCGAGGATGACCTTCACGAGTACGTTCGACTGGCGGGCGACGGCGACAACCGCTTCAATGTCACGGCGGACAAGCTCGTGATCGCCGGAACGGAAGCGTCCGATGTTCATCACCATATCGAGCTCGTCGGCGCCATCCGCGATCGCCAGTTTCGCTTCCAAAGCCTTGACCTCGCTGTGCGAGGCGCCGTGCGGGAACCCGATCACCGCGCAGACCCGGCAACCGCTGCCGACAAGTTCGGCGGCGGCGAGGGCAACGTCGCTTGGGCGGACGCAAAGTGCGCCGATACCGCGTGCCTTGCACATGGCCGCGTGGCGGCAGATATCCGAGGTGGTCATTTCGGGCTTCAGAACGGCATGATCTATCGCCTTGGCTACCTGTGCTTGCGTGTAACTCATGATAGGCTCCGTGTAAGGATTGCGGGTCAGTTGAGGAACCATATAAATTAGAGAGGGTTATTGCCATGAAAAAAAGTATAAGGTATGTTTTTTCGCGTATGCGTACTTGGGCCGCAACGGTTACTGTTGTATTGGCTCTGGATGCGTCTGCTCGTGCCAAGGAGGATGTAAGGATGGATTCAATTGTGTTTGGCGCCGGTTGTTTCTGGTGCGTCGAGGCGGCCTTCCGGTTCGCCGACGGGGTAACGGATGTGCGAGTCGGTTACGCGGGCGGATCGGTGGAAAATCCGACCTACAAGGCGGTCTGTACCGGGCGCACCGGACATACGGAAGTGGCCAGGGTGGTCTTCGACCCGCAACGGATAACCCTGGAACGGTTGATGGAGATCTTCCTGGTGGTGCATGACCCCACTTCGCTTAATGCCCAGGGTGCGGATGTCGGTACGCAGTACCGCTCGGCAGTCTTTGTGAATTCCGACGCGCAGCGCGAGGCGGTCAAGGCCTTGCTGGCTAAGGCGCAGAAGCAGTTCACGAAGCCTATCGTGACGGACGTATCGCCGCTCGGGGTTTTTTACGAGGCAGAGGACTACCACCAGCGCTATTTTGCGAATAATCCGGAAGCCGGTTATTGCAGGGGTGTTGTCGCTCCGAAGGTTCAGAAGGTTCGGAAGCTGCTCGGCAAGTAGATCAAAACGCGCGAGCCAGCCCGAGGCGGACGGCGGTTTCCCCGCCGCCTTCGACCTCCAGATAGGCCCTGATGTCCTTGATTGTCAGGCCGAATCCCCCGTAGGCCATGACCGGATCCTTGCGTTCAAAGGTGATCTCGAACCGTTGGTCGTCAGAGGTGATCATGGCATCGAGCGTGGTGTCGGACCAAGGCAATGCCCGCAACCCCGTATAAAAGAACCATGACGGGGCGGTGTAGGCAAGTTCGATGCCGACAGAGACCAGTGTTTCCGTCAGTGTGGCGGTCTCATCGTTGTTGTTGTAACTGAGGTTTGTTATCTCGGAGACTGCATTCGTCAGCGCGTTGGTATCCGTTACCGTGGTAATGGATTCGATCTCCCAGGCCCCGTACTGCAGCGTGAGTTCCTCGCGGCGGTAGAAGGCTTCGCCGTGGATGAGGCCGGACCAGCGACCTTCCTGGAACACGGGGATACGTAGCCCTATGGCTGTGAAAAAGCCGGTGCCGTCAGTCATGTCTGCGTTTTCAAAGTTCACGCCGTCACCGGCAATGGTATGGTCCCATTCGGCGTCGGTCGTCAGGCCAAGCTTGAGGGTCCCGATTCCCTTGCGCACCTTCAAGGCCACGCTGCCGCGTTCGACAGCGTGATCCCCGCCGCTTTCCCCGTTGATCTCCCAGTCGTAGGCGGTCTGGTGCAGCAGGGTCAGTTCGATCGCAAAATCCGTGTTGTCCAGCAGCGAGGGTGCCGGATCGGTCACGAAAGAGGCGGCTGGCGCGGTGACGCGGGTGATGGTGAAAAGCACTTCGCCGACGTCGATCATACGGCCGAGGATGAGCTCGTAGACGCCGTACTCCAGCCCGGTTTCGGTGTCCAGTAAGGTGAACGCGCGTCCGGCAGCCAGGATGTTGAGTTTGAACACACCGGACTCCAGTTTGAGCAGGCTTCCGTGGCGGAACATGAAGGGACCATAGTCCTGGCTGGAGCGGACCCCCCGCAGGGTGAACGTTTGCTGGGCGTGGCCAGCGGTGGCAAGTCCGATCATCAAACCGGTGATCAACATCTGTAGAAAACGTATTTTCATGAAGAACCCTTCCCGTGGTCGATTTAACAGTGGCCGCATCCTGCCTGAATTCAATCGAAAATACAAATCGAATTCAGCATGACGCCCCGGTGTGAGAATTGTACCGGGATTCGTTGGTATGGAAAGACGTTGTTGTCAGGGAGTGAGCCGATCGCCAGTACGCAGTCGCCTATGCCCGAGCCGGAGATCTTGGCGGCGGCGATGCCGGGCTGCTCGCGCAAGGCGCTGATCATGGCGGTCAGCGTCGGGTCGCAGACGCCAAGTTCCTCCATCAGGTGCTGGCCGTTGGTTAGGGCGTCGGCCAGATGACGCCAGTCGGCGGTGGCAAAGGCACGGCCAGCCTCGATACTGCAGGCATCCATGCGGGCGTACAGGTCGCGGAACTCGTCGGCGGTCGATGCCCGCCGGGCTTCCACCTGCCGGATGACCTCGGCCGTGGGGGTCTTGTAGCCGGCATAGGACAAGGTGATCGGCGGGAAGTTGCGGTAGCGCTGAACCACTTCCGGTGTCTGCCGGTAAAGGAGAACGCCGCCCCAGACGGCGGCGGCAAGGTCGGCCCCCGAGGCGGTCCCCTGCACACGGCGCACGATCCCGAGAGCCTGCCTGTGCAGGTCGGACGGGGAGCTATGAGAAGCCTGATGACAGAAGGTTTGCAGCGCGGTGAGGACGGCGACGGTAATCGCGGAGGATGAGCCCAGCCCCGTGTCGGCACGCATCCCGGCCTGGATATCCAGCGTGAAGCCCGACGGGCAGGCGTCAGCGAAAAGGGCGATGGCATGGCCGACGAACTGGAACGGTGGCGAGAGATCCGGTGTGTCCAGTGACATGCGTCGTGTCCCCAGCGCGGACCGGATCTCGACGATCCGGTCAGGGTGCGGATCCAGTGTGACATGTATCCGTGCATCGACCGCGCCGACCAGCGCGTGCGCCCCGTGCAGGACGGCATGCTCGCCGGTGATCATGAGACTGCCTGGGGCACTGCTGGTGATCATCGCAACTTCCTTCGATGTTCGATGTTGAATGCTAGCTCCTTAATCGCAAATTGTTTGAGTAAATGAGTCGATAATATAGCATGGCGTATCGCCAATTCCAAGCGTTGTAAGTGTTCAGTGTTCAGGGGTTCAGAGTTCAGGCAATATTTTGGGAACCAACGACCATTTCG
>CAZOXS010000013.1:0-8980 GCA_964583785.1 uncultured Victivallales bacterium | reverse complement strand
CCCGAAAATGCATGAAACCCTTCCGGAAACGAAGCGGTTTTCCGACGAAGAGCTTGTCTTGCTCCTCAATCGAATGACGGACATTGACTTTCGGGACATGCTTATTTTCGGGCTGTTGACCGGGCTGCGCCCTCAGGAACTCCTTTATTAACCATTTGCTTCCACTACCTCCACATCACGTGCCGCCAATAAATTCATAAATCACAAAAGGCTTGCAAGCTTCATCTGTTTCGAAATCTGATCCTTCAACGAGCAGCCCCAGACGAACTGATTGAAGAGATTGAACGGTTTCCAGAGTAGGAAGAAGGCAATGCTCATTTAATGAGGACGCAAAAGCAGTGAGTTGAGGATAACGGCCGTAGATAACTTCGTTAAAGATAACAGAATAATTATTGGAATCACAGACAAGGTATCCATAATCGAAGCCCAAAAGCCGAAGGCCTGCTTGCTTTGGTAATGACACAAAATCAAAAGGAACTTTCATGCAGACTATACAATCAACAATCATCTCGGGATTAGAAGTTCCAAGAAGTTCACAATAATCATGCACCAGGTGTTGCTGCGAAAGCGGAGCAAGTCCAGAGTCAAGCGTAATAGAATGATCGGTATATTCATCAGGCCACGCAGAACCCTCGATTCCACGGTAACGCCGAAGAATATCGTTATGAGAACCTACAAGAGAAGGTTCTCGATCCGGAATGTATGGATACTTGGCTTTATCAAACCAGTTGATCCTCTCAACCACAAAGAAACCGCATTCATCCTGCATTATTAACTCCCTTTCCCCCATCATGGCCTAACGGGGATATGGTTCTGGTTTCCTATGCGGATATGAGGTCCCCCGATCCAGTGATCTGTTTTGATATGATCGAGAGCTGGCTTTACATTGTATTCATCAGCCCATTTCAGAAGAGTATCTGCATCATCGGTCGAAATTCCGGTCTTTTTGGCTTTCTTCGCAAGATTAATAAGAGCCGAAGCATCATCAGAGTGCCGCAGCCCATCACTCGTCTTGTCGGCAAATCGAGCGGCATCTCCAATCTTATCGGCAGCCTTGACGATCTTACCGCCATACTTGCCAGTTTTACCGAGATCTCCAATGTAGGGGATCACGCCTGCAAGCGAAAGAAGTGCATCACTCTTGTTACCACGAATCCCGGATATGGCGGCATTAATAAGGTCACAGAACGGGGTGGGGTCGAACGTGCCCCCGACATCAAGCGCTGCCTGCATAGAGTCGATCCACCCCCAGCTTTCCTTGTCCGGGTCCGTGCCGAACGCATCCGAGAACATCACCGGATTGCTGGAGAACGCTTGATAAAGATTGATACCGCCCGAGATTCCGAGGCGATCCCGACTCAAGAAGCGGCCTGCCTGCGGATCGTAGTAACGGCTGCGGAAGTAGTAAAGACCGGTTGTCCATGAATATTCGCGGCCTTGCCAGAGGATGCGGTTGCCAATGGCGGATTCGGTTAGCGGTGTCCCGCTGCCGTCCCACACGCCCAGCACCTTTCCATGCGGGTCGTAACGGTAGCTTTCGACGATTGCGCCGGAAGCGTCGGCGACGGCATGCACGGTGCCGAGGTGGTCGGTCAGGTAGGTATAGACGACAGGCGTTGCGCCGGCATGGACGGTCATGCCGAGCCAGTTGTCCACGCCGGGACCGGGCTGGTAGCTTCGTAGCAAGTCGCCGTCGGCGGCCAGGTCGGCGACGCAGTGCGCACCTTCGTATAAATGGTGGTTGGTGACGCCGCTTGCCACGGTCGTGATCCGGTTGCCTAACGGGCCGTAGGTGTATGACTCTGCAACCGTGCCGTTCGTGGAAACAGCGGTGAGCTGATAGCGGCTGTTCCAAGCGAGCGAGAGTGTGCCGCCACCGCGCGTGATGTTGGTGATACACCCCGCGTTATCATGTTCGTAGCTGCCGCCGGTCCATGAAGTGAGCTTATTTCCAATGCCAAGCGTGTAGCTGGTGTTTGTGCCGTTTTCCGTGCGGGAAGTCGGGTTGCCCGCCAGATCCCAGCCGTAGCTGGCCGTGAGATACGGCGCGCTTGCCGAGGTAAGCCGGTCGAGTGAATCATAACCGTATGACACGTTATCGGCTGCCGTCTCCCGCGTCACATTGGTGATCATGCCAGCAGCGTTGTATCCGTAGCCGAAGCTGCGCAGTACGCCGCTTTCCGCATTACGCCAGACAATGTTGGTGAGGCGGTCGAGGTCATCAAACTGGTATTCGGCGCGAATGCCGCTTGTTGCGTTGCTAACCGAGGAAACAAGGCCGTTGTACGGTCCGTAGTTGAACGCGAAGGTGCCGCCCGTGCCGGCAATGGTACCGATGCGTTCGGCGGCATCGAAGGCGTAGGTGTTGGTCAGGATGGAGGAACCATCGACGCTCACCAGAACGTTCGTGGCGTTACCGATGCCGTCGAGGGAGTAGTAATTAACTACGGAATACACAGAATACACGGAAGCAACAGTGGTCAATCGGTTGGCGTTGTCGTAGGTATTGCTGACGGTGCCGGATTCGTTGGCGACGGTTTTAAGCAGTGCGTTGTCGTAGTACGTTAACGTCGTGCTCACATCGGGCCAGTTTACGCCAGTGAGGCGCGCTTGCGCATCATAGGCGTTGCTGACGGTTGTGCCGTCGAAGCGGGTGACGGACTTGACCATGTCGCCGACGCCGTAGGCCACGTTCATGGTCTGGCTTTCGACGTTGCTAATGCTGACCGGCCGGTCCTGGATGTCGAGCTGATAGGTCTCGACTTCGCGCTCCAGCGCGTCCTTGATGGTCAGGGAGTTGAACTGCTGATCGTAGTCGAAGCTGACCGTTGCTTCTTCAGCCCCGCTACCGCGTGTGACCGACGCGAGTTTGCGTGTGGGCAGGTAGGTGAAGCGTGTATTGCGCCCCGCCGTGTCGGTGTGGTTAGTCAGGTTACCCATCTTGTCATAGGCAAGCGATTCGCTGAGACCGCCGGGATAAGCGACTGATCCTACCCGGCCCATGTTGTCGGGGACGAACGTGGTCGTGCGCGTGCCCGATGCGCCGGGTAGCGAGATTGCATTCAGGTGCCCGAGGGTATTGTAGGCGTAGTTCACGGTGGGGCCGGCCTGGGGCACGGCACTGGTCACGAAGCCCTGCGAGCCATAGTAGAAACGGTTCCAGTGCCCGTTGGCGTTGGTGACGGCGGCGAGCAGGCCGCTGGGGGTATAGGCAAAGCGCGTGGTCAGCGTCACATTGCTAGCGGGGTATTCATGCGTGGCGACCAGCAATGTGCCGTTGTAATCGAACGCGGTTTCATGTCCCACCGGATCGCTCGTGGAGAGCAGCGTGTTGTTGGTCAAATCCCAGACGTAGTTCCAGGTGTGCAGCGGTAAGGCGTTATAACCCACTGCGCTGCTGGCCAAGTTGTGGCGGGCATCATAGCTCGTGCTGGTGAGCAGGTAGTCGCCGGTCGTTTCGTCCGCAACCTTGATGCGCGTGACGTTGTGCGCGGCATCCCGCGTGTAGCGGGTGACAAGGTTCGTGCTGCCGGGCCCGTAGATAGCCGTGATGGCGAGCGTATCGGGATCGTAGCGGTAGTCATAGACCTGGTTGGTCCCGTCGCGCTGGTACGTTAAGGTGCTGCGGTTACTGGCGGTGTTGTAGGCCACCGAGTGCGCATACCAGTCCTCATCGCCAAGCGCCATGCTCGTGCCTTTGGCGAGCACGACGCCGCTGGCGTTGGTCACGATCTCATACCCGAAGGCAAACGTGTCACCAGCGGCGTTGACCCGCTGGGTCAGGCTGTGGACGTCGCCATAGCTGTAGGTCGTGACAAAGGTCTGCCCGGAGGCGTGGCGTGTGGCCCCGGTCAGTTCGTCCTGCCCGTTGTAGCTGTAGGTCACGTAAAGTGAGTTCGTCGGCGTATCGACGCGGGTCAGCAGTCCATTGGTATAGCTGAACGCCAGTGACGGACCGCTGCTGTGGGTGATTTGTGTAACCACCTCTTTCCCACTGTTGGTCGTATAGGCGAAGGACAGCGCGTTGCCGTGTGGATCGGCGATGGATTGCAAGAGGCCGTTCGTCGAGAACGCGAACGTGAGTTGTCCGTCGGCAAGCAGGTCGAAGTGTGTCGTTTCGTCTGTCAGCCGGTAGTCGAGGCCCGCCGGGCTCTTGAATGTGCCGTTGGCTTGTGCCTCGAACCATTGCAGGTCGCCGCTCCCGGTGCGCAGCACCTTCCAGTCGTTGCTCACGCCCCGGTAGACGTGATTCGGCATATCAAAGAGATGCCAGTCATACGAATGGCTCCAGCACGCGCCAACCGGACTGTTGGTGTAGATCGACCGGCTGTCGTAGGCGCGGCTCAAGACCAGCGGGATGCCCGGTGCGGGCAATACCAGATCGGTGTCGTTGACGGTGACATTGCCGTTGATAGTGTTGATCGGATCCACGGAGTTGGCATACACCGAATCGGCATCGACGTGGTCGGTGCTCTCCTCGTCGCTCATGGACGCGGCAATGGTGACGGTAAACGCACGCTGGCCGGAGTTGAACCCGCTGTTCTCGTGGTGACCGCCGAGGACGCGCCCGGATCGATCGGAAGGCCATGAATCATCAACCATAACGCCACCGCCAGTGACATCAGCGGTGTAGTCGCCGTCGTTATCGTCATCGGGCAGGGATTCGAGATAACCCTGGTAGGTCTTGCCGCGCGGCACGCGGATGGTCTTGTAGAACTCGTATTCGCTGGAGCTGACTGTGGACATGTAAACCTGATACGGCCCCACAACCAGCTTGTAGCGTTCTGTATGGCTACCACTCTGATCACCGACCATCAACGTCATCTCCGTGGTATTGAATACACTGGCAATGGCGCTGTTATCAGGGTCAAGCGGATCGGCATCCGCGCCATCCTCCGTACCGTCCCCGTCTGTATCCGCGTTGCCCGGATCGGTCCCCTGAGCCGATTCCTGCTCATTGGTCAAGCCGTCACCGTCCGGATCGGCATTCGGATCGTTCGAGATCGTCGGATCGAGGCCGTGCTCGTGCTCCCAACCGTCGCTCATGCCGTCATCGTCGCTATCCCAGTAGTGCGGGTCGGTTCCGTAGGTATGCTCCAGGCCATCATTTAGCCCATCGCCGTCGGTGTCTTCCAACACGGGACTGGTCCCCTGCGAAATCTCGACATCATCATCCAGTCCGTCACCATCCGTATCGGCATTCTGGGGGTCGGTGCCATACTGCATTTCCTCAAAATTCGTTAAAGAGTCACCGTCGTCATCATAGGCTGCATCCGCCCCATTGAGAGGATTGAGACCGAATTCGACTTCCCAGCGATCAGACATCAGGTCGCCGTCAGTGTCCCAGTCGTTGGCATCGGTGCCATAATAGAGTTCGGCATCGTCCCCTAGCCCGTCGCTGTCACTATCGATCGCGACCGTTGGATCGGTGCTGAATTCGTATTCAATGAGGTTGCCGAGGAAATCGCCGTCATAGTCCGCACCGGGCTGTTGGCTGCCGACTGCCCCGAAGTATTTGGTTTCCCATGAATCCGCCATACCATCGGCATTGGAGTCAATGAACTGATCAATGCCCATATCGGCAGAAAGTGTGCGAGGCTCACCGTCGATGTCAATTGGCGCGGCATACGACAGTGAACCGGCTCCGATACAGGGCGAGTTGGTCGTCAGACGATAGCCCAGACGTGTGAACTGGGGATCGGCGTTGATATTGCCTTCGCCTGACCAGCCGCCTTGCACGTTGCAGTAAGCGATGACAGTGTTGGTGTTGCTATCGATCTGCCCATAGAGGAATTCTGCTGTATTTTCGTATATAATTGAATTTATGATCGAGTCTTCGGCGTCAAAGTTTCCGCCACCACCCATGTAAGCGTCGTTATCGGCAATCACGCTGTTACGGATATCGACACCGCCACCGACTGATGAAATGCCACCGCCAAACCATACCGCCACGTTCTTGGAAATAATGGTATTATGAATTGTAGGCAACGAGCTGCCCTTGCTATGAACGCCACCACCTGTCCCTGAATCGTTTTGTCCGATAAAACAGCGGTTAAGCTGAGGTGCCGAATTCCCATCAAAATAGCAGCCGCCACCATAGTCATCAGCAACATTGCCTGTTATCGTTACATCATTCAGAATAGGTGTTCCATTCAGGACACCAAGCCCTCCTCCAAAATTATCGGAGGCGTTATCAACGAGGATTGAGTGCGTTACGAGCAGTGAACTATTGCCGTCACATACGATCCCCCCACCGGCCATGACAGCGGTATTGGAGCTGATCGTGCAATTACGGACAGCGGGGGAACCGCCATAAGCACGCAGACCACCCCCGCTAATAGCAGCATAGCTGAATTGCAATACACTATTGATGATCGTAGGTGATGCATCGTAGGCTAACACCGCCCCGCCATAACCGTAGATATAGCCAACAGCGCTACCATTCTGGACTGTAAAACCGGCAACAACGGTACGCCGGGTCTCGTTGGATGTGATGACGAACCCGCGTCCCGCGCTCTGAGCATCGATTATGGTGTGAGCTGCGCCCTGCTGGGAAATCAGCTGAATGCGCTTGCCTTTGAGATCAAGATTGCGGTTGCCTGAGCCGGTATAGGTACCGGGAGCGACAAGAATAATCCCGTAATCATTCGTGATTGAATTGATCGCTGTCTGGATTGAATCATGCGTATTAACCGTCATGGTCGGCGATGGTATGTTCGATAACGCCGTAGGATCACTGCTGTGGACGAATTCATAGATGTTCAGGTAGCCGTCCCCATCCGGGTCGTCCTCGGCGTCACCGGCATCCAAAGGATTGAGACCGAATTGCACCTCCCAGCCATCGGGCATGCCGTCGGCGTCGGTATCGGGATCAAAGCGGTCGGTTCCGTAGAGGCGCAGTTCGCGTCCGTCGTAGAGTTCGTCGCCATCGCCGTCATAGTGCGTCCAGGCATCAAGGAAGCACATCCCGCCGGTACCGGCGGAGGGGGCGTTGAAGGCGAAACTGCCCGCCGCGTTGTTGACGTTGGTGGTCAGCAAAATCGACCACTGCTGTTCCATTAGGTTGGTACAGGAGAAGATATCAAGCCCCTCGGTCGCCAGCGTTCCGGACGGCCAGCTCATTGAAACGTCCACACTGCCATTGGTTTGGACAGACAGGGACTCGAATGCCAGGCCGCTGGCCGGATAGTTGAGGGACAGCGGCGAGAAGGTTAAGGCAGAGGAGGATAGCAACTGCTGCGCGGCCAGCGATTCGGCCATGACCTTATTGATCAATTCATCGCCATCAATCAGCCGAAAACGCACCATGATGCGGGATGGATCGTAGAGCGCGACATACCAAGCAGTCGTCTCGGCATCCAGCTTACTGAGATCAGGAAAGCGTAGCTGCACATACCAGCGCGGATCGTAGTCCTTCGGGGCGTCAATCTCGGCAATCACGTCTCCGGCGGCATTCAGGATCTGCCGCGCGCCGCTGTCGGGAATTTCCAGGACGGTTACCGGATAGACCGTGCTTCCTTGATCAAGAACTGGGATCAGCCGCCTTACAAAACGCTTGGGAAAGTTGGCTGGCTCAAATGGCAGCAAACCACCTTCCTCCAGGTGAATAAACGCCGGATCGGGCATCACAATCGGCAGGATCGAATATTGCCGCGACTCGTAGACATTGATCAAATCCGCCAAGCTTTCAACGGAGGATGACAGGTAGGCGGAATAAAGCGCACTATCAAACAGGACCGGCTCGGTGGAATCAGCCGCGAGTTCAGCGGCGGTTGTGAGCGAGCAAGGGATAAGCAGGCCAAGCATCAGCAAGGCGCAAAACGCGTGAACGCGAAGCGGCATTACGGCGGGGTTGGCCGGGCGGCGGCTCGACCCGCCTTCGCCGAAGGCTACGGCGGGCAAAGCAGGAGTCTCATCTTCCCTCCCATTCTGAAAACATCGGTTATTGGCGGGGTTGGATTTGCCGACAGGGTATTCTTGTGCTTTCAATGCGACTCCATTCTCTTTCAAATGGCAGCGACTCCATTCTCTTTCAAATGGCACCCCGGAAAAGGGCGCGAACTACTGCCATGCCCTACGGAGGGACCGCGAAGCCCCAGACGGAACATGAAACAGGAGCCGCGCCCACATGGGACGCGTTCCCGCCTGTTCGTTCCGTCACTTGAAAATTCGCGGTTTTCCGTAGGATCGATACTTGCGCTAACGCAAAAACTATTAATATCTATGTTGTCGGTTCTATATACCTAAATACAATTCTCCACTTTGTAGATGATCCAATCATTCGACTGTTAGTCACAGTAAACGGTAATTTTCCTTGGTTGACAAGTCATTTTCTACAAGAATGCAAAATTCACCGGGAGTGGGAGCTGCGGCTAGATTAGTTGGTTACGCTTCCCACAGTCTTTATCGTTCCCGGCAAACAAAGAGACGATGATCGGGACAAGGATCGGGATAAATGGCGATTGATATTGGTCTGTATACACAGTGATGGGATAGACGAGGATGGCTCCCTCCTCAACGGGTTCAAGGCCTTCTAAAAAAGCCTTGGAGAATCCGCTTGATAGATGATTTTGGTGTCCTTTTCGAGCAGTGTGGCAAACAGCGCACCACCACAGACCAACACAACCAGGGTCACCAACAAGGCAAATCGTGATCGCAATATAGCCTTCATTCGCGTCTCCCTCTCTTTACAGAATGCGTCAAGTTTCTTTTTTATGATTTATTATGATTGTTCTTCTATCACCGTTTTGAATATCACACAAGCGCTACCAGATTCCATACAAAAACACATTCTCAAGACACTTGATATCCTGATTGCAGGAGCCAAGAAGCGTACTCGGAAGTAGTTGTTCAGACCGATTCAGGCAGAAATACGGCTGAATTCAGGCAGAAACGCGGTAGGAGCCTCACTTTCGAAAACCACAAGCATGACTAAATTATTTGTAAGTCATTGATGATTAGGCCAGTAGGCCGTCCGGGG
>CAZOXS010000012.1:0-5278 GCA_964583785.1 uncultured Victivallales bacterium | reverse complement strand
AGCCTGCTCAAAAATGGTGATTCCAGCCCATCAGGCTGTCCAAAACCCCTCACGTGCGCAGCATCCGCCATTTTCCCTTGCAGAACCCCTCGTGGTTTCCGGCTTCAAGCGGAAACCACGAGGGGTTCTGCAAGTGCCTCTTTTATCTATTTGCCTGGGCAAGCCGAGGCGGTTCCAGCCGGTATTTTCTACCATGATCTGGATGCCGGGATCGGTCGGTTCACGTACGGACGAAAATACCTGCAGCGACCAAATGCCATGCCTGTTGATCCGGTGGCGTTGCCGCTTGGGCAGGAACCGCGCGAGGTGGTTACCAATGAAGGCCTGTACGGCGCATTTGCGGATGCTGCCCCGGATTACTGGGGCCGGTTGGTGATTGCTGCCGAAAGGCATACCGTACCGGAAGCACTGTCGCTTTTCGATTTTCTTCTGGCAGGGGATTCAACTCGCGTAGGCAATCTGGAGTTCCGCCCATCGCCGGTGTCTATAGAGCCAATCCATGGTCTTCCGCAATTCAGTGATCTGGCTGATATCCTGGGTGCCGCTGACGACATTGAAGCGGGACGAGATGTGGATCAGCGCCTGCTAGGGTTGTTGCGCCAAGGGACCAGTGTCGGGGGGGCGCGTCCAAAGTGCACGGTACAACACGAGGGGGCGCTTTGGCTGGCGAAGTTCCCGGCAAGGGAAGACCGCCTTTCGATTCCGCTTGTGGAGTATGCCACGATGGAGTTGGCGCGGTTGTGCGGGATATGTGTGCCGGAAACAAAGCTCATCAAGGTCGGCGGACGGTTTGTTTATCTGATCAAGCGCTTTGACCGGGATTTGGCGGCAGATGGCTGGTTGCGGCAAGGATTCCTGAGCTGCTTGTCGTTTATGGAATGGGACCAGCGGGATCGGCTGCTATGGGATTATACGGCGGTTGCCGACCGTATTCGCCGCTACATGAGTGTGGATTACCTGCACGAATGGTTTCGCCGGATGGTTTTCAATATCCTGGTCAGAAACACGGATGATCACCCCAAGAATCACGGTTTCCTTTTGGATAACAAAGCCATTTGCTTGGCGCCTGCTTATGATATTGTCCCCGCCTTGGTAACCGCCGGAGTGGGAAGTGAGTTCCGTTTGGCGATGGCGGTCGGGAATGCAGGGCGTGATGCGACTTTTGATAATGCCATGAGTCGGGCGGCGCATTTTGGGTTGTCGCCAGCACAGGCTGATGAGATCATAGCGGGCATGTGTGTGAAATGTCGCGAGTGGAAGTCCGTTTTCAGTCAGGCCGGATTGTCCACAAGGGAACTTAATGTCATATCGCCAGCCATGGTCAATTGCGCCGGGTAGTTGCGGTAAAGCTGTTGTTGTCATGGCGGCGGGTTTTCGCTAGGATCCCACCCGATGTTACTCGCAGACTGCCGTGCGCGGCGTCTTTTGCCTTTAACCGTGAACCGAAGGAATACACGATGTCGACACCTGATCTGAAGGCCGCCTACAAGACCATTATGGATGACCATTTCCCCCCGCAGATGGAGATCAGCTACATCGAGACGGATGGCAAACGCCAGACGCTCTGCTACGAGAAGGCCACCTGGTGCATCGACGGGGTCGAGAAGGGCCTGCGCTATGGCGAGAACCCCGGTCAGGAAGCCGCGCTATTCCGCCTGGTCAACGGCAATCTGGCCCTCGGCGAGGTGACCTGTATCCAGCCCGGCCGCTACCTGGCCTCGGATGTCGAACTGCTGCAGTCCGGCAAGCATCCCGGCAAGACCAATATCACCGACGTGGACAACGCGCTCAACATCCTGCGCTACCTGATGGACACCCCCTGCGCCGCGATCATCAAGCACAACAACCCCTGCGGCGTGGCCAAGGCCGCCACGCTGTGCGAGGCCTACGACAAGGCCAACATGGCCGACCGGCTGGCCGCCTTCGGCGGGGCCATTGCCCTGAACCGCGCCTGCGATCGGGAAACCGCGAAGCTGATTGCCGCGAACTACGCGGAAGTGGTCGTCGCCCCGGAGTTCGAGGAGGGCGTGATGGAGCTCTTCGCCACCAAAAAGAATCTGCGGGTGATGCGTATCGGTAACATCAACCGGCTGCAGGAATTCGCGGGATCGCGCTTCGTGGATTTCAAGTCGCTAATCGACGGCGGTCTGGTCGCCCAGTGGTCGTTCGTGCCGGAGGCTCGCACGACCGATGCGTTGCAGCCGGCGGTGACGACCTACAAGGGCCAGGAATACAAGGTCAACCGCGCTCCGGCACCCCAGGAACTCGACGACATGATCTTCGGCTGGCTGGTCGAGGCAGGGGTGACCAGCAATTCGGTACTATACGTCAAGGACGGCGTGACGGTCGGCATCGGGACCGGCGAGCAGGACCGCGTGGGCGTGGCCCAGATCGCACGCGACAAGGCCTATACCAAATTGGCCGACCGTCTTTGCTGGGAAACGCACGGCGTACCCTACAACACGCTTGAGGACGAGATCGCCAAGGCCGCCATCGACGCCGAGGTCGCGGATCGCAAGGGTGGGCTGCCCGGCTGCTGCATGGTCTCGGATGCGTTCTTTCCCTTCCGTGACGGGATCGAGGTCGGGTTGCGCGAGGGTGTCAAGGCGGTGATCCAGCCCGGCGGCTCGATGCGCGATTTCGAGGTGATCGAGGCCTGCAACGAATTCGATGCGGCCATGGTCTTCACCGGGCAGCGGAGCTTTAAGCACTAGAACCCGTCGTTGGCACGGCGCTGGAAGATGAAGGCGTCGTTGCCGCCCGTACCGAATCCCTGGTCGGTGCCGAGCCGGTTGTCACGATCCTGATAGAGACGCGAACCGGACGACGGGGAGAACCCGAATCCGCCGGATTCAGGCTCCAGTGCCGCTGGCGATACGTCGGAACTGACGTCGTCGGCCAGCCAGCCCCAGCTTGGGCCGCCGGTATCGTTTGGCGCATCGCCATCCAAACTATCGAGCAGACCGCGTCCGGGACCGGATTGGCGCATCTGCTGCATTCCAGGCATCGTCATGGGCGGGATCGCGCCGCCGGGGGCGTTCGCGCCCATCCGGCCGATCAGGCCTTCGCTGTCGGGCAGGACGATGCGTTCACGAATACCCATCAGTTGCGTCTCCTGCAGGTCATGCATCTGCACGGCCACCATGCCAGGCGCAGTTTCATGGGAAACCGCCGTGCGCGGGAGGCTTGCCGGGACATCGCCTGACGACAGCGCGGACGTCTGCCGCGTGCCGCCAGTCAACGCCGCCACCACCACAAGCGCGGCCCCCGACAGGATCCAGCCGTTTCGGGTTGTTTGCCTCATCTTTCAGTACTCCTTGGATCGATCATCGTCAAAAAGTAGGTCGTGGCACCTTGCCCGACCTCCGGGCACAAGTCGCCGGGCTGCCAAAGTCCCTTTGCTCGGATGGACGGGCAAGGGTGCCCGTCCTACGTTTACTCACTCTCGTTCTCCTCCGGTTCATCCTCCTCCGTCTGGCGGAATTTCTCGTTGTTGCCGGCGATCACGAGCGTGGCCTCGCCTTTGATCGCACGGTCGCCGAATTCCTTGATCAGCACCGACAGGAAACCGCGCGACACCCGCTCGAATTTCTTGGTCAGCTCCAGGCAGACTGCTGCCTCGCGGTCGCCGAGCGCCTCGCGCGCCGCTTCCAGCGTCTTCACAACGCGGTAGGGCGACTCGAAGACAACCAAGGTGTGCGGCAAATCGCGTTCGGCCTCGAAGAACCGCACCATCGCTCCGCGCTTGCGCGGGGGGAAGCCCTTGAACGTGAAGCTGGAGGTCGGCAGGCCAGAAAGAACCAGCGCGGCCGTGACCGCCGAGGGGCCGGGGACGACTTCCATTTGCAAATCATGCTCCGCAGCCAGGCGCGCAATCCGGTAGCCGGGATCGCTGACGCCGGGCGCCCCGCCATCGGAGCAGACCGCCACCTTCAGGCCCTGCTGGAGGCGGTTGAGCAGGCGTTCGGCTCCCGAGGCTTCCATCGGGTCGCGGTAGCTGGTCAGCTCCGCCGGATGCGGGATCTCGAAATGGGTCAGCAGGGCGCGGGTGCGGCGGGTGTCCTCGCAGGCAATGACATCGGCCTCGCGCAGCGCACGGATGGCGCGCGGCGACATATCCTCCAGATTCCCGATTGGCGTGGTGACAAACGTGAGCATAAACCCCTTCTTTTACCTGCACCCAAGCATACACCGCCCACCCCGCCATTTACAAGGCACCGTTTTAGACCGTGAACCGAATGTAGGACAGGCACCCTTGCCTGTCCGGCCGAGCAAAAGCGCTCATGCGCAGCGGTCGGGCAAGGGTGCCCGACCCACTCAATGCCGCGCGGCACTGCACCCGCCGCAGCCACCGGTCGAGGCGCAGGCGGGACGGGGGCGTTTCCGCAGGGCGACCTCGATGTGCTGGCCACGGATACGGATGTCATGGACGCCCACCGGATCGATCTCGGGATTGTCGCAGGCGCCTGTGCTGACATCGAACGTGTAGCTGTGCAGCGGACAGGCCAGCCGTCCGTTACCGTAGATGCTATCGACCATTGGACCGGCCTCGTGCGGGCACAACCCGTCGACCGCCACCCAGCGCCCATCGCGGGTGTGGAAAACGGCCACATCGGTGCCGTTGACCGTGAATAGCCGCGACACGCCCTCCGGTACGGATTCGGTATCGGCGATCGCGACAAATTTGCGTCCGTCGTCGTCCACGGTGGTCTCGGCAGGCACGTCATTGACGTCGATCGGCAGCGTCCACGGATCACGGTAGTTGTCACGGACTTCCTGCAGCCGGTCTTCCAGCGCCTGCATCTCCGCTTCGGTCCCGTTGAGGATCGCGTCCGTAACCGTCTGCAGACCGACCCGTTCGATGAAGTGCGCCGTGCGTTCGCCATAGCGGCCGTGTTGCCGGTAGTATTCATAGAACCGGTCGGCAAGACGGACAACCTCCTCGTCGGTTTTGACCTGGGCGATCTTCTGGCCGACATACACCTTCGAGCCACCGTTGCCGCCGATATGGATATCCCAGCCACCTTCGGCCGCCACGACCCCGAAGTCCTTGATCGTGGCTTCCGAGCAATTACGCGGACAGCCCGACACGCCCATCTTGATCTTGGCTGGCCCCATTATGCCACGATAACGTTCACCGAGCCTGCGGCCCAGCTCCAGCGAGTCCATCAACCCGAAGCGGCAGTGCGTGGAGCCGACGCAGGACTTGCAGGCGCGGAAGCATTTGGTGAAGGCGTGGCCCGAGCCCATCTGCAGCATATCCCAGGCGTCCTTGAGA
>CAZOXS010000011.1:0-3029 GCA_964583785.1 uncultured Victivallales bacterium | reverse complement strand
CGCGCCTGCGACGGGGTTCCTCGATGTCAAGATCGCTCCCGGCGCGTCCGCGTTGCGAAAGTACCAAAACCTGGTGGTGGGCAACACGCGTCTGCGCGCACTGCTGTTGCACGAACTGTTGACCACGCTGCTGACGAACCTGCCAGGGCTTGCGGGCATCGTGCTGCGCCGCGCCTGCTACCGCTGGCTTTTCAAACGGATGGAGCGCGGGGTCGTTATCGGTCAGGGCGTCTCGCTGCGCCAGCCCGGCCGGATGACGCTTGGTCGCGGCTGCCTGATCGACGATTTTGCCGGCCTGAGCTCCCGCGGCGACGGCGATACGGGAATCGCGCTGGGCCGCGAGGTCTTCATCGGCCGCAGCAGCGTGGTGGGGGTCCGCAACGGGCGGGTGGAACTCGGCGACCATACCAACATCGGCGGCAATTGCCGGCTGGGGTGCACGGGTGGAACGCTGCGCACAGGCAGCCACGTACTCGTTGGTGCCTTTACCTACATCGGGGGCGGCATGCACCGGTGCGACCGGACCGATGTGCCAATGGCGCTTCAGGGGCAGGTCATCAAGGGTGGCGTGACGATTGGCGACGACGTATGGATCGGCGGCGGTTGCCAGATTCTCGATGGTGTGACCATCGGTCGTGGCGTGATCATTGGTGCCGGCTCGGTCGTTACCCGCAACTTGCCCGACTGGGCGGTCGCCTACGGCAATCCGGCTCGGGTCCGGAAACGTCGACGCACCGAATAGACGTCGCACAGGAAGAAGTCGGCGTTGCCGGCCATCGCAACCGCCCGATCTGTCGGATTGTGTAATATCCGCCCCGAGTTTTCTCTTTTGTCGCGGTTTTTTCTTTTTGACAGTCATGCGATAGTCCTGTATATTCCGAGGCCATTGTAGACGACGGCTAAAGTCGTGATGGTTTCAAGCCAAGGACTTCATGATGGTTATGAATCAAAATCAAAATTCAGGCGTTGGATATTGGCAAGGGATTGGTGGCTTCCTATCAGCGCTCGCTGTCGTGTGCCTACTGGCTGGCTGTGAGCCATGGACGATCGATGTGGAGGAGAGTACAGCTGAGGTTGCACAACCATCGCCACCGGCAGATGTCGCGGCAAACAGCGGCTCGGACACCGCAAATCCGGTGCCCCCCCCCGCCCCCGCCACCCCCGCCACCGATCCAAGCCTTGAAACGCTTCCCTCCAACCCGTCTGTCCCCCCCACTCCGGAAGGAAGTTCGGCCGAGTTATGGTACTTTGGCTACAAGGATTACGACAACACGTTCCGTATTCGCTGGCCCACCTATTTTGCGGTGAGTCTCGGCGTGGGCGAAGGTTCGTATACCCTTGTAAACGGGGAACGTGCTCGTTTTCGCAGTTTTGATACCGATCACGGCGCGAAGCGCCCGTCTTATACAATGCCAGGTCCGTCGGGTCGCCTGAACGGCACGGTCACCTGTGTATTGTACTCGCATAGCGGCGTGGCACTGGCGTGGTTCCGTACCACGGCGGGAGCAACAACCCAGGGCAGGTTGCCCTGAGTGAACGATGAGATAGAACAGTAACGAACAGATGCGTTGAAAGGGATGAGCATGAAGGTTAGTATCGCGTTGTTAAGTGCAATGATGGCTGCAAGTGTCTTGTTGATGGCGGGGTGCGAGTCGAGTGACAGCAGTAGTAGTAGCAGCGACAGTCAGACCGAGGGGGCACTCCCCAAAAACCCGACGTTGGATGATCAGGCGGGCGATACCAAGCAGATGTGGTCGTTCGGCTACAAAGATTATGATCACACGTTCCGCCTGCGCTGGCCGACGTATTTCGCAACGGATCTCGGGGTCGGTCCGGGCTCCTACAACACGGTCAATGGTGAGCGCGCCGAGTTCCGTGGTTTTGATTACGATGATGGAGCGCAGCGCGCCTCCTATACGCTGCCGGGCCCATCCTACCGCTTGGGTGACACGAGCACCGAGTTGACCTGCGTGCTGTATTCAGCCGATGGTCAGGCACTTGCATGGTTCAAAACCTACGTTCCCGCTGAGGGCGAGGGCATGCTAAGCGCACCGTTGCCGTAAACATGCTGTAGTATGCATGTACGTGTGGCTGCCACCACTCATTTAGTGATTGGGTGGCAGCCTGCTTGCCAGAGGTGCGGGGCGTCGAGGACCGCTTTGACTTCGCGGGCCTCGCGCTCGGTGTCCCAACCGCGGTTAGATCCCATGATTCGGGCGCAGTCGCGCACATGCTGCGGGTCCGGCTTGCCCGCGTTGGCGGTGCCCATGCGCCGGAAGAGCAGGTCGCCTAGCGATTGAGGCATTTCGCCCTCCAACACAAAACCGATCTCGGCTTGCAGCATCGCGTCCTCGCTTGAGGCTGTCGTCGTAAGGTTCTCCTGCGCCCGCTTGACGATGGCGGCGGCCTCGGTTCCATAAAGTGTTGCCAGCCGCTCGGCATCCTTCCCCTTGAGAGACGGCCGCGCGGCGCGCAGTTCGGCAGGAAGCCGGGCGGCGTCCGGCGTGTCGCCGCCGGTCATCGCGGCTTGACGGGTGACGGACGGACCGGCGCACAGCCCGCTGCGCCGGACAATCGAATCGATGGCGATTTCAGCCGCTGCGCGTGAGGTGGTGTACTTGACCCCCAGCACCGAATAGAGCCCTGCTGGACCGCCTTGCTTGCCGTGATCCGTGAACTGGAAGTGGCGCAGCATGACCGGCTCGCATCCCTCCTTGAAGACGCCCTGCGTGGGTAGGATGCCTGCTTGTACCGTGAGGATGTCGTCGGGCGTGAGACGCACCCCCGGCAGGCAGGTGTTGATCATCTCCAGATACGACGTGATGTCCGCCTCGGTCACGCGCATGTCGCTCAGCGGCCCGGTATGCGCACGATAGTAGGTGCCAGCCATGGTGGCACCACGCCAGGGGACGAAAAAGAAAAGGCGCGGATTCACGGCGGATTGCAGCCCGACCGCGCTCTCGGTGACCGGCCAGTTCTTGACCACCAGGTTGATCGCCAGTGCGAGATTAACCCCGGGGGGCAGTGGT
>CAZOXS010000010.1:0-4929 GCA_964583785.1 uncultured Victivallales bacterium | reverse complement strand
GCTAGTTTTAGGTAGTTACTTTTAGCAATTCCAAAACTCTCATTTATAAGTTTGTTTATATCGGTTTTGTGATTGAAAGTATTAAATTTTTCTTTAAGTAATGCTAACTTCTCAATTCTTGAAAACGAAAAGAATCTCTCTTCTTTCCTCGTAAGACAATAAGCAACAAGGTACCATTTAGTGCCATAGCAGATTACTTTTATTGGCTCAATTATTCTATCACTTAATTCACTCCCTTTGGTTAAGTATGATAGTCGGCACTGCTGTTTATTTATAAAGCTATTTATAATTGTTGAAAGTATAGTGAAATCTATTTCTTCATAATCGGAGTTTGTATAAATAAAATTGTTACTTATTCCTTGATACTCCGATGGAAGTATTTCTTTAATTTTTTGTGTTATTATATCTCTTGTATATTCTGCAGAAAGAGGAAGATAATTAGAGTTTTGCACTAAACCCCGTGCTAAAACATAAAATAGAAAAAGTTGCTCTCCAGCAAAATTAAGTAGTTTGAATTCTTTTTGGTAAGTGTAAGCTTTTAGTTTTTTGTCATAGTAGATTGGTGCGTCAACTGTGTATTTAAGAGTTTCAATATCGCGCTTTGCTGTGATTGTCGAAACTTCACCTTGCTGCATTATTTCTTTTAGAGTAACTTTACCAGCAGTTCGTATTCTCTGGTCAATAAAGAAAATTCTAGATATTTGTGATGCCACTAATTGCCCTCGTTGTTAAAAATATTTCAATAAACAATTCCATTTTCTCCTTCTCCAAATTTTGCCTTTTGAGGCAAGCAAAATAATAAATATATTATTATAAATACCAGATTTTTTTTATCGAACCAATTTCTTTTAATACTGTATATTTATTACTCTCTTCAAATAGAAGTATAAATAAATCTGATCGAGTTGTTGAAATAGGTGATTCAAAATCTCCATCTGTTATTATTAAAACTTTCTTAAAGTGATTTTCATTTATATGGTTTACTACCGGATTTATATCTGTTCCCGAACTTTCGAACCTTCCAGTAAGTAAGTCATCAAAAGTAATTTCCTCAACACTTGTTGAAAATGCAAAATATTTTCCATGATAAATGCTTTTTAGAGATGTTAAAAGTTTGCATATTTCTGCGTGATAATCTTGCGTAGAGATTGAGAAATCTATATAAATTGCTATGTTAGATTTAGTCTCAACATCTAGTGTATTATTATAAAATGTTGGCAAATATCCAGAGCTAATTATTGATGCTTCTTTTCGTGTAATGTTTGGAAAGATGGAGCTTTGTTGAATTGCATCCAAAGAGCCTACACCGTTACCGCTCTTCATAAAGAAAGATTCTTTCATTGCATTTTTAAGAATGTTTTGTTTTCTAATTTGCAAATCAACTTTGTCCAAATTAAAATCTCTCTCAATTAGTGATTCTGAAATTTGTTCAATTTTCACTTCAAATTTTTCTGCAATTAAATTCTCTTGTATTGTATCCCAAGTAGCTTGAATGTTTTCTGGTAGCTCACTTAGATTAAAAGGGATTTCATTTTCATCTATTAAATTATCTTCGTCAACTTCTTCTTCCTCTTGAGGAATTATTTGTTCTAAATAGTAGAATATTTCATCAAGCCCTAATCCTTTTGAGCTATAGTTATTAAACCAAAAATATACTATTAGATTTAACTTGTCAGAATCATAATCTAAATTAGCAAAATCATTTCTAACAGATTCTTCACTATCAATTGGTGGAACAAGTAGAAAGTAAAAATCATACGCATCACCATTTAGAAAGTCAGTATAGTTTACCCAATTTGCTTTTACTAATAAATCTATAGTTTTTCGTTCGTTAATATTGTAGAGCATACTGTTTACTTGACAATCAAAACCAATATTACGGAATTGAGGTGAATATTTTCCATTATATTTTGAGCTAAGATGCTGTAAAATATAATGACTTAACTCATGACAAAGTAGCCAAAGAATATCCTCGTTATTAAGTTTATATTCTTCTACAAAATCAATATTAATCAAGATGCTAATTTTGCTATTGCCCAAAGTTATTAGTGCTGTTCTATCTTCACCAAGATGAGCAAATTCAAACTTATCAACATCTTTTCGGAGTAAATTAAGAAATGGTAAAAGATTGTGATATTTTTCATAGATCAAATCAATTAAATCTATTAGGTATGGATATTGTTTTTTCATGGCAACCTAATTGTTAATCTTAAGTTTACTTTTCCAATTTGAATTGCCCTTAATTACCATTTCATAAAAGCCAACCGTAAATAATTCTAATCCAGAGCCAACAAGTTTGGCCATAGTTACTAAATCTCCATCATCATCGTCATCATCAGTTATTGGGTCTGGCGTTGGTTGAGTTTTTATATATCTCAGATTTTTATTTAAGCTTTTTTGTTGATACTGCTTAAATATTTTTTCTGTCTTGACTGAAGCATTCTTAATCTCTTTTGTAGCAAAATTGACAGCTTCCACCAACTTGTCAAAGTAGTGTTCTTCATCAGCAACTAAATAGTTCCAACTATATTTTGCTGCCATTATCAGATTTGTCACTATTTCTTTTGGGTTTATAGAGCCTTTATATAAATCAATGGCGAAGAAAATAGAAAGATTTTTTTTAAGCATCGCTGCTCTTCTTGGTGAAAACATCAATCCAAGTTCTTCTAACTTGTACGAAAAATCCATTATAAAATTATCAATTATGTTGTTATTGCTTGGTTTTAAGTTCTTGGAAATCTTGTCGATTGCTGAGATTAGATCAAATAGTTCTTTTGAGCTTGATTCGCCACAAGATTTATTTGAGTTAATTATTTTTGACAAATCATCTCTTCCAAAACTTGAAGGGACGCTAACTATTAAGGAAAATCTATCCGCAAGGGCTAGATCAAGTGGATTTACACCAAGATAGCCAATAGGATTCATTGCCGAAAAAATATATTGAAGATTTGGAATGTTTACACCCATTACTCTTCGTGAACGAATTATTTCAAGCCACTTATTTTGCATTGAAGGATTAGCGCGTGATATTTCGTCAATAAGAATAAATTTCTTATTCCAGATAGTCATTTCCGATTCAATATATTCTAGTTTCCCATTTTTTAATGCATTTGGATTTGGAAATCCAATGACATCTTCAAATAGTGACTTGGAGGCATCGTATGCATTGAATTCTTTTTTGTCTTCAGCAACTCTAACACCTAAAGCTATTGCTAGTTTTTCTGCTAGTAGAGTCTTTCCAGTTCCATGTTCACCAACAAGCAAAATTGGCTCTTTTGAAACAAGAGCTGCCAAGATAGGTTTTGAAATTGAGTCATATCCAAATATTCCATACTCATTTAATATTGCATCGAATTCTTTCACCTGTTTTCTCCTTTTTAAGTTTGTGAATTCTTATGCGTAAAGATAATTTGGGTAGAGTACCATATAGTGATACTCTTAAATAAATAGTTTCAATAGAGTAATTTGGGGGAATCTTTTAATTTGGCAATAATCGGAATCGTAAATAAAAGGCCCCTCTTCGGAGTGTCCTAATTTTTAATTATAAAACATCAAAATGATAACAACTATATCTTATTTCATCATCATCTTTTCATGGGGTACTAACATTTTTTCTGGCGGACTAATAAACGGAATTCCGAGACTTAATCCACTAAGAATAAAAATTAGTACCAATATAATTGCAAAAACTGGAATTAGCTTATCGATACCTTGTTCAAGTTTAGCACTAAAAAATTTACCAACTAATGAAGTAGCAAACATAATTGGAGCTGTTCCAAATTTTCGCAACTACGAATTAGGTGAAAACTGTCTTTGTCAATTAATGAGAAACCGTAATCAACTACATTCACTTTCCAACGTTTCATCGTTAGCAAAGATTGTTCCATAAATACCGTATTAAATTCAGTTGACGTGTTTTCTTTTAGCTTGTAAATTCTTAGTTCTGCTATCATTTTCAAGCTTTATTGATTCAAAATTGTGTTAGTTTATTGAGTCTCGAATTGTCGTTATATAATAACCACTTGTTATCGGTTCGTTGTTCTTTCTTTTAATTCTGCGTGGCTATTGTTATAAATTTTGCCTTTTTGGGGGTGCGTAAATTTCAATGCAGACCAAGTTTTGTTAATACTCAAACATGTACTTTCTACCAAGCCAAACGAATAACCAATTTTAATTACTTCATGTAAAGTTAAGTCGGTATCAAGCTGTTTGTTTTTGGGCCACGATACCCAAAGCATACCATCAAGTTTAAGATGTGATTTTAGCTTCGGCAATAATTCTTCTTGCGTTTTTTTGTTGATAAGAAATAGGTGTATGTAATCAAACTCACCGTTTAAATTGGTTTGGTTGTCAATTCCAGGAAGATTAATTTCGTCTATTGCGTCTACCGGTGCATTTATAAAAATACTTCGGCTGCATTCTTTAATTCCCATTTTTTGATATACTGTTCTCATCTTTTACTGCTCTAATATTTTTAATGATTTAAATATTTGAAAATAATAATGGTTGTACATAATTACAAACATACTTCCCAAAGGGAAGACCACCAACCAAGTAGCAAATGAATAATTACCATCCCGAAAATTTTTATACCGCTTATTGTGCTGCTCTTATTCTTCTGTTGTTAAATCCTTGTTAAGGCTATTAAGCTTTTTAATAATGGAATTTATTTTTGCATTTTGTTTCGTTCCAAACGTCTCCCAAAGAAGCAAAGCCAGGAATAAAAATTATTGATTGCGTTCCATTTCCAGAGATATTTACGTCAAAAGGATAGGAATTGATTTGACTGAAAACATTTACACTAAATGTTGAAAATAAAACGATTAGTATACTGAAATATTTTTTCATCTTTCTCCATTTACAATTATTAAATAAAATTATTGTCCTTTAGAGACAAAAGATGTTAAACCTGGATAATGCAATAGGATT
>CAZOXS010000009.1:0-2688 GCA_964583785.1 uncultured Victivallales bacterium | reverse complement strand
GGGCGAGGGGGTGCGGGCGGTGCTCGAAATGGTCATCCGCAAGGTGCCGCCGCCAAAGACCAACACGGCCGAGAAGGTGCCGCCGCGCGCGCTGGTCTTTGATTCGATTTTTGATGCCTTCCGGGGCGTCGTCTCGTATGTGCGGGTTGTCGATGGCACGTTGTCGGTCGGTGACACGGTTCGCCTGATGTCCTCGGGTATCACCACCCAGCTCAAGGAGGTTGGCATCTTCTCGCCGAAACCACTGCCGCGCAAGCAGTTGAGTGCCGGGCAGGTGGGGTATCTGATCGGTACGCTCAAGACACCGTCTGATATCCAGATCGGCGATACGATTACCAACGACAAGTGTGCCGCTACCGAGGCACTGCCGGGGTTCGCCCCGGTCAAGCCGATGGTCTTCAGCGGGATCTACCCCGTCGATACGGCTGACTATGAGAAGTGCCGCTCCAGTCTCGAGAAATTGAGCCTCAACGATTCGGCCTTCACGTTCCATTCGGAAAGTTCAACGGCGTTGGGATTCGGTTTTCGTTGCGGTTTTCTCGGTTTGCTGCATATGGAGGTGATCCAGGAACGCCTGCGGCGTGAGTTTGACCTGGATATCATCAGTACGCATCCCGGGGTGATCTACAAGGTCCGGAAACGTGATGGCGAGCTGCTGGAGATCGATAATCCCGTTTTTCTACCCGATCCCACCCGTATCGAGTCGATCGAGGAACCGATGATCAGCGCGTTCATCATCTGCATGAACGAGCACATCGGCGAACTGTTGCGGCTGATCATGGACCGTCGCGGCGAGGTGACCAAGACCGACTCGATCGACGGTTCGCGCGTCATGCTGACCTGCACCATGCCGCTGAACGAGATCCTGACGGATTTCCATGATAACCTCAAGAGCGCCACGCATGGCTATGCCTCCATGGATTACGAGTATTCGGGATTCCAGGTCAGCCCGATCGTGAAGCTTGAGATCCTGCTGAACAGCGAGCCGGTGGATGCGTTCTCGACGATGGTGCATCGCGACAAGGCGGTCGAGCGCGGACGCCAGATCTGCAAGGCACTGAGCGAGGCCATCCCGCCGCACATGTTCTCGATTCCCGTGCAGGCCGCCCTCGGACGTACCGTCATCGCCCGCGAGACAATCCGCGCCTTCCGCAAGGATGTGACGGCCAAGCTCTACGGGGGCGATGTGACGCGCAAGCGCAAGCTGCTGGAGAAGCAGAAGGCGGGCAAGAAACGCATGAAACAGTTCGGTAAGGTCAACGTGCCGCAATCGGCATTTATCTCGGTGTTGAAATCAGGAAGCTAGCACGATGAATTTTCTAGAGAGACGTAAGTGCCGCAAGGAGGCCATGGGGCTGATCCATCACGCGCTGCATGTGGTCAATATGCGCGGCGACCTGCTGGGCGAGCAGGTTGTTGCCCGCATCAAGGCGACGACGATCGCGGTATCCGATGCGCTTAAATCGCGCGATGATGCCGACCTGCCGGAGCGCATGGAGGCATTGACCGCCTGTCTGGAGCGCGCGACAGCGAAACATCCCTTGCGCGGCGGTGCATTCCGCGAGAATTTCGAGGTCGCGGTGGTGGCGGTGGTGGTCGCCATGGGCTTGCGCGCCTATTTCATCCAGCCGTTCAAAATCCCGACCGGCTCGATGCAACCGACCCTCTACGGCATCACCTCCGAGGATTCGGATACGCCTTCCTTGCTGGACCGCTTTCCGCTCAAGCTCGTCAAGTTCGCCGTCACCGGCGACTGGTACTCCGTTCGCCGCGCAGCGGCTGATGGACGGCTTGGGGAGGCGATGTTGAGTCCAACGGATCCGTCGGTTGTCCTCTTTCAGATTGGTGGCAAACGTCACAAGATCCCGAAGGATGCGGTGAGTAATGGGCATGGGGGTAAGGCTCCGCGCTTTCACGCTTCGCGCGAAGTCCGTAAAGGCGATGTACTCTGGGCCGGGATCCGGCACAGCGGCGACCATCTATTTGTCAACAAAGTGATCTGGAACTTCCGCAAGCCGCACCGCGACGAGGTCATGGTTTTCAAGACCGATGGCATCCCGGAACTGGTGCAGGGGACGCATTACATCAAGCGCATGTGTGGCTTGCCCAGTGAGATGATCTCGATCAACCCGCCGCATCTGGTGATCGACAATCAGCCGGTGACCGGCTTCCGCGGCATCGACCGGGTGACGGCGGCGGCGGCTGGTTATAGCGGTTACCAACTGGCTGGCCAACTCGATTCGGCACACAAAGGCTGGCCCCTGGGAGAGGATGAGTACTTCGCGCTCGGCGACAACACCCGCAATAGTGCCGACAGCCGCTACTGGGGGACCGTCCCCGCCCGCAACCTCGTCGGCCCGGCCGTGCTGGTCTACTGGCCCCTCTCCTCGCGCTGGGGCCTGATCCGCTGAGAATGCGCTTGCAACTGGATAAGCAGCACTTGTAGCTCGATATACCAAGGCCCCCGACTACTGCTTCCGCATCGGCGGCACCCGCAAGTTCTTTGTCGAGGCGAAGAAGCCGTCCGTCAACATCGACGGCGATGTCGCCCCCGCCTACCAGGTCCGCCGCTACGGCTGGTCCGCCAAGCTGCCGCTCTGCATCCTCTCCGATTTCGAGGAGCTGGCCGTCTACGACACCCGCGTCAAGCCGGTCAAGACCGACCGCCCCAGCAAGGCCCGCATCCTC
>CAZOXS010000008.1:0-2601 GCA_964583785.1 uncultured Victivallales bacterium | reverse complement strand
TCGGCAAAAATCCACGAATTTTTAGTTCAGGCGAAAAACCGAAAAAAGAATATGAGCAACTTTGGTCCACAATTTTATCGGGCAAAGAATGGATTGGTAAATTTCACAACAAAAAGAAAAACGGCGAACTGTACTGGGAATCTGCATCCATTTCGCCCATATTTAATGAAAAGCATGAAATAATCAATTACGTGGCCGTAAAAGAAGATATCACAGAGCGGAAACGCCTGGAAGATGCGCAGAAATTAATGCTTGAAATTTCAGAGCTGGCCGCCAAAAATGTTACACTCACTTCCTTTCTTGCAGAAGTACACCAAAAAATTAAACAGATTATCCGTGCCGATAATTTTTATGTAGCCTTACATAACGAAACGGACAATACATTTACTTTTCCATATCACGTTGATGAATATGATACAGTAGAGTTAAACAAACCCTACGATTTCAGCAAGGGTTATACCGATTATGTCCTTAAAAATAATCATTCATTAATCATAACACCCGAATACCAACTCGAAGTTGAAAAAGATGGAACAATAAATGGTCGTGGCGATGAATTCTCGGTTTGGCTGGGCGTACCTTTTAAAATTGTTGAAAGCAATAGGCCAAGCGGGGTAATTGCCATACAGGATTATAATAATCTGGAATCATACACAGAACCAGACAAAACAATAATGGAAATTATTGCCCATCACATTGGTAGTTTTATTGAACGGATAAAATACGTGGAAGAATTGGTTCAGTCCAAGGAAAAAGCTGAAGAAAGCGACCGGTTGAAATCAGCATTTCTGGCCAATATGAGCCACGAAATACGTACCCCAATGAATGGTATTCTCGGTTTTACCAACCTTCTTTTAGAACCCGATTTAAGCAGTGAACAAAAAGAGGATTTTATTAAAATCATTCATAAAAGCGGGCAGCGTATGTTAAACACGGTGACCGATATTGTTGAAATCTCGAAAATTGAAGCTGGTTTAGTTCATATCAGTAATAAAGAAATCGACATAAATGAAACGGTAAATGAATTGGTGCGGTTTTTCCAGCCCGAAGCGGAGAAGAAAGGGCTAAAGCTAAGCATAGAAATGTTGTTGCCGGAGGCAAAAAAGCATCTGCTAAGCGACCAAAATAAACTGGATTCCATCATGACCAACCTCTTTAAAAATGCCATAAAATATACCAAATCAGGAACAATTATGGTTGGTTGCCAGCTTAAAAGCACTGGTGTGGAATTTTATGTGAAGGACACAGGGATAGGCATTCCGGCCCATCGGCAGGAAGCTGTCTTTAATAGGTTTGAACAAGCGGATATTGCCGACACGAGGGTTTTTCAAGGTTCCGGTTTAGGACTTGCAATCTCAAAATCGTACGTAGAAATGTTGGGCGGTAGCATTTGGGTGGAAAGCGTAGAAGGCTCAGGTTCTACTTTTTATTTCACGTTGCCGGCCAAAAGTGATTCGGCTGAAACACAAATTGACGATAAAAAAATATCATCCCAAAACGAAAAAACAAAACCCAAAGTAAAAGGCTTGAAAATTCTTATTGTCGAAGACGATGAAACATCAAGTCAACTTATTTCGATTCATGTCAGAAAATTTGGGAATGAAATCATAAATGTACTAAACGGCAGAGAAGCTGTGAAAACTTGCCGCGATAATCCTGACATCGACCTGATTCTGATGGATATTCAAATGCCTGAAATGAACGGTTATGAAGCCACCCGGCAAATCAGGCAATTTAACACTAAAGTTATAATTATTGCATTGACAGCTTTTGCATTGACCGGTGACAAGGAAAAAGCAATGGAAGCCGGATGCAGCGATTATATTTCAAAACCGGTAAAAATTGCTGAATTACAGGAGTTAATACAAAAAAATTTCAGACAAAGGGGATTGCATAACGTATAATCTGATTTGTGATTTTGTATGAACTTAGTTTTTGATTTATTCAACCGATATTATTTCAAATTGCTGGTTAGAACCCTAAGACCATGAAAATTTGGCGTATTGCGTATAAGGTTTCAAACATTTGATTCGTTTAACAATTGATAGGCTGGAGTTTATATTGAACTCCAAGACATATTGGGGAAAATCAACTTTTCAAAACCTTTTCAAAACGATAATAACTATCGGTGATTTACCACTCAACTTTTTTTCCTTTTGTAAAACCCAATGACCCCGATTGGTACGAACGTTATGCACAATTCAATGATCACGGCGAATATCAAAATGGTGGCAACTAACCATATTGGTGAGTTTTATTTATGCGGCACTGGATTTTAAGCTGCATAATCCTTTTGAATCCTCAATCCCTGACACTGATTTCATCCTACCCTGAAATCTTCATCGAAATGTGTGAATAATGTAAAAAATCATAGAAATTCTGTAATGATTTTGGTGTCCGCTTGCCTTAAATTTATACGGTATTAAACTAAAAATTAAGAACAGGAACCAATGCCTTTCTGAAATCAAATTTTAAGGAATAAAAATTCAAAAATAATGAAGGAAAAAACCGAAATAAAAAAACCCGTTTACAGTTGTTTGCCCGAAGATCAGATAGAGGTTAATAAACTTTCAGAGCTTGCACTCGACCTGCGATGGTCGT
>CAZOXS010000007.1:0-5722 GCA_964583785.1 uncultured Victivallales bacterium | reverse complement strand
TTTGGATCGTGCTGGCGGCTTTAATCGGCGTATCGCGACAGGAACGACAATTATTCTGGTCCCAGATCTCTAAGCATTTTGCCAGTCAATGTTCATAAGAGATCTCCCGATAGACCTCTGAGGCACTTGCAGAACCCCTCGTGGTTTCCGGCTTCAAGCGGAAACCACGAGGGGTTCTGCAAGTGCCTCAACCTGTTGAAACATTTTCCTAGCAGCCTGTCGGACTTAAGAAAACAACTCTGCCCAAAATGCAAAACTTGTCAGCATGAAAATCCTAAGCCGCTCACCGTTCAATTTTAAGGCTCCTAATTTGCGTATTTCTTGATCGGTTTCTACATTCATTGTCTAAGTCCGACAGGCTGCTAGGTACGCTAAGAACTCGGGATCGGATTCGCCCGGTTCGCCAATCTGCAAGGCTCCTCCGCCAAGTTCGCGAAAGGCGCATCCCGATATACTCAGGTGTTGCGGCCCCTGATACATGCACTGGGCTGGCGTAAGGCGCCAGCAAACTGCCATCACCGGTCGTATCGCTGCCGTTCGGAGACACATGCAGTTCGACACCCGCTGCCAGCGAGCATGCTCCCCATGCCAGAAGCAGTGTGGCGACGCCTATTCGTTCTAAAATCGTGCTTGACACTCAAGAGTCCTTCTCTTCAACAACTTGCATGAAGCCTACATTGCCTAGCCTGCCATTGCAACAGGATCAACGGCGTTTCTGGAGGATCGGGTGCTCAGGGGCGAGTTCACGGACCCGCTTGCATTGGCGGAACGATGATTCCGCAGGTATTTCATCCGCTCCGCGATTTAAAGATTCTCCCGCAAGGTCCCTGCATCGGTGCGCGTCTCCAAGGGCGAATTGCACCCCTACAGGGTGCGTGTCCCTTTCCACACCCTTGCCCCAGGGTTTCACCCTTGGACTGTCGAATGACAGCCCTTCAGGCTGCGGGCGACCCTAGTTTATTAACTCCGGCCAAAGCGCGGCTTGTTTCTTGAAAAGCACGAGAGATAGCCTGTAATGTCCTCGTACTCGCGGCAAATCAGCGAGGTGTAGCCTGCCGTCGCTTCGACGTCGTTCTTGCAGAGCATCCGTCCCCGCAAGGCCTCGAATGCCAGGATCGGGTTGGCCTGGTTCAGGGTGACAAAGTCCGTACACTCCACATCCGGAACCGCATCGCAGAGACGTGTGTAATAGCGGAGTGTCGCCTCTCCAGCCGCAGGGGGCGCGCGAAAAAGCACGGCCACGTCAAGATCGCTGCCAGGATACACCGTTCCATCAGCAGCGGAACCGAACACGGTTGCACAGATGACATTCGCGTCCGAACGGAAAAAAACCGCCAAACGATCAAAGTCAACGATCACAGGTTCAGCCTTCATGCGTTTGAATTTCCTTGTTGAAGTGATCAAAATCGCCCAGGTGGTTCGTCAGGATCGCCACAAGGATTTCCGCATCTATATTCTCGTACCGATGAACCACGAAGTTGCGAAAACGGATCATATCACGATAACGATCCGCACTCTCGATAACCCCCAGCTCCTTCAATGTGCAAAGCGACTGATAAGATTCGGACGCCGGGGGTTGTCCCTCCAGGCTGCCGATCCGGTTGGCAACATCAATCATGGCCTCGACAGAAACCTGAAGGGTTCGTTCGATGCCTTTCTGTAAAAAGAAGTCGGATTGAAGCTGCTCGCAAGCGACAGGAAGCAGGGACCGCAGTTTGCGAGTATTCTCGGCGATCCGCTCCAGTTTTCTTTGAACAACACCGTTATACTTCATCTCGGCTCCTTAACTAAAGACGATCATCCAGCGAGGGGTCACACTGGCAGATCCTCCGTGAGGATATTATCAATCCGGTTAAACAAGCTAGTCAATTCTGATGTTGGCGCACGACCGGTTTCTTGCGATGTCAATTGCTTGTGCAAAACCAATGCCAGCTTGGCATGGGGGCCATATGCATCGGCGTCAAAGGGTTCATCAGGGATGTTCGCCGCTGGCGATCCGTTCAGACGTTGCAGGCTTTCGAGGCCGGTTTTGACGACCATCACAAGATGCGGCTGCGCCATGTCGGCGAGGGCGGCGGCGAGCAGGGCCGCTGCCGCCTTGCGCTCCCGGGCGGCGGTTTTCCAGTGGGCGCGGGCGCGATCGAGGTTGATGACGGCCTTTGGCGGCATCGCGGTTGCCGGCTCGCCGAAGAGGGTCTCCAGATCCGGCGACATCTGGATCAGGCCCTGTTCCTGTAACCGCTTGAGCAGGTCGGCGGTCTCGGTATCGATGACCGTTGCAGGAGCTGGCACCGAAGACTCGGTGCGCATCGTCTCGCGGATCAGCGTGGCATCATCGCGGTTCCTGGCGACCGCCAGGACTGATCCGCGCTTGCGGTCGCGCACAACCAACACCAGCCGGTCCGGCCAGCGTGCCTGTATGACGTCATCGTTGCCGCCGGCCTTCTGTCTGGGCGTGACTCGCTCCGCGGCGTCAGGCGGGAGAACATCCTCGTGGACGGTGCCTTCGGCTTGCGCCGGTGCACTGGCCGTCTGCCCCATCAGCTCGGTCAGCCGCTGGACGAAGGTCTTGTAGTCGCGATCCGCTTCCGGCAGGGCCTTGCCATCGAGCACGGCATTGGAGAGGTTCTGCTTGTAAGCCAGCTTGGCGAGCATGGCGTGCTCGATGGTGTTCTCCGATACGAGGTTGATCACCTGCACGTGCCGTTTCTGGTTCTTGCGCCAGGCGCGGGCAATGCGTTGTTCCAGCTTGGCCGGATTCCAGGGTAGATCGAGATTGATGACCACGCTTGCAGCCTGTAGATTGAGCCCGGACCCGCCGGATTCGGACGACAGGAAGAGGCGGCACTCGGGATCCTGCTTGAAGCGGTTGATCTCCTCGCGGCGCTTCTGCTGCGGGATTTTGCCGACGTGCAGCGCATACCCGACCCCCTTTTCTGCCAGCAGGTCCTGCACGAGGGAAAGCATCCTGACCCATTCGGAAAATATGATCACCTTAACGTCGCCGTCCGACAGCAGTTCGTCGAGGACATTTTCAAGTTCTTCCAATTTCGGGCAAACCCGGCATTCCGGATCCATGATGTAGGGCGTGTCGCACATCATGCGCATGCAACTCAGCAGGATCTGCAGCCGGTCCAGCTCCTCCTTGCGGAGCGGGCGTTGCTTCATGATGTTCAGGAGGATGGTGACCTGGTACTCGAAATCCTTGTACCGTTTCAGTTGCTCCGGGGACATCGGCACGAAGAAGTTCTTGTCGGTCCGTTCCGGCAGGTCGTCCTCCACCTCGTGTTTTCGCCGCCGCAGCATCACGCCGGAAATGCGACGGTGCAATTCATCCAAGTTCTTAGGGATAACCGCGCCATCCGCAGAGGGTTCCATGAATTCGCGCTGGAACCGGAAGAGCGAGCCGAAGACATGGGGATTGATGAACTCGGCCAGCGAATAGAGCTCCTCGATGCGATTCTCCATCGGGGTACCGGTCAGCACGAAGGCATACGGACTCTGGATACGCTTGATCGTCTTAGCGGTCTTCGTCGGCCAGTTCTTGATGCGCTGCGCCTCGTCCAGAATCGTCAGGTCAGGCATATACAACCGGTTGATGTCGTCGACGTCCGACCGGGCTTGCTCGTAGTTGACAACGAGAAAAGGCGGCTTTTCAGCATAATGTTCCAGCCGAACTTTCCGGAGCCCGTATAGCAGCGAGGCCTTTCTTGCGGTGAAGAAATGGTACTGCTCCTCCCATTCGGTCTTGAGCGAGGCGGGACATATCACCAGGACCCGTTTAACCCGGCCAAGCTGACGGAGCAACTCCGCCGCCGCAATCGCCTGCACGGTCTTGCCCAATCCCATCTCATCCGCCAGGATGGCGCGCCCCGTAAAGGCCAGATGCAGCATACCATCGTACTGGTAGGCATACAGCGGGACGGTCAGCGGGTTGGAGGACCGCTTCTGCTGCTGCACATCCTTGAGGTAGTCCGCCTTGGCTTGGCGCAGGCTCGCCTCGCGCGCGAGCCTATCCAGCCAAGGCTGGATGTGACGCGAGACGCGCACCCGCTTCTTCTGCGCCGCGGTGAATCTGGAGATGCTGCCGATGACGCTATGATAGGCATCGACTGCACCACCCAGTGTCAGCCCGTTCGTGTCGAAAAAGACACCGATCCGGCATTCGACCAGGTCGTTTGGCTTCTGCGGCCGCCGCAATCGCAGTTGCGGGGGGTAGCAGGTGACATCCATGAACAACTCGTAGAAGGGGGAGCCGTTGCTGCTTGCGGCCGCCAGGTCACGCTTGGTGGATCGCTGCGTGAGGTATTGCAGGGTGCGTTCAATATGCTTGCACGTACCCAGCCGGTTCATCTCGTAGTCCCCGCAGGAACAGGAGTTGAATGTACCGGACAACTCGCGGATTTCAACCATGTAGGGCGACGCCCACTGCATGGAGCCCACCGCATAGGTGCCGAATACGCCTTCGCCGTCCTTTTGCGGCGTCACCTTGGCCGCCTGCGCCTCGGCGCTGCATCGGCGCAGCTCGATGCTCTCCTCATCGCTCGGGAACATATTCTTGCGCGACTTCTTCTCCTGGACTTTTTTTGCTTTCTTTCGTGCGACCAAAACGCGATTCTCCCGTTTTCCTATTTAACAAACCCTTGATTACGCCGATCTCGATCCGAATCAACGGCACCGGACAGATCGCCCACCGCCGCGCCCTCATGCACCAGCAAACCGTTCTCCTCTGATAACGGCTGGCTTCCAGGCATGCGAAAAGGCTTCCGTATGTTCTCCTCTATCGCTTTTTGCCGCTGCATGAGCGCGACGTTTCCAAATTCCCAGTTATCGGCAATGTAACGGATGTAAGCATCCATAGAAAGCCGTGGCGGAAACGGTAGCGCTAGCTCTCGCTTCATTGCAATTCCCCTATCTGATCACCGATAAGCTTGTATATTTTCGGACTGCCAAACCGATCACACAATGGCTTTAGATCAACCTTAAGGTCAAGATCATTGATAACCGACAGATAAGCGATATCCGGGAGATCCTTGGCCATTCTTCTCGCGGTATCCTGCGTCAATGAGAAGATCTTCATGGCGATGAGATCCCTCAAGCAAGGTAATCGCAGTTTAACCCCCTGCATGATGACCTCATGTGCATTGATTTGCAACTTCTGCATCGTCCCCTCATCCACCTTCAGGAAATCAACCCTGGGGCCACCTTCAGGCCTGGAACAAAACAGGACATTCTCCCTTTCGTCCATATTCAGGAATCCACCATCCCGCATTATCCGTCGCACGATCTCTGTAACCGCCCCGATAATCATGAAGTCCACATCCAGCGTGTTGCGGGTATAACCGTAATGGTTGACGGCAAAACCGCCAATCAGAAGACAGTCGATCCCTGCATCCGGAAGCTTCTCCGTAACAATTCTGAATACGTCCTCAAACATGAATGTCATTATTGCAGGGGCCGCTCGAATGTCAATCCACCATCGCGCTAACGAAGGCCACGAACCAGCGGATGATCCGGGTTAAGCTCGCGGACCATGTTGAGGCAGTGATCCGCAGCGTCGTATTCGCCTTTGCGATCGAGGTAGAGGTATTGGGCGGCCAGCCAGCTGACCATCGCCGATGGGTGGGTTGCTGCTCCTGCCCTGAATCCAGCGGGCTCGTAGCGCCCGCTGTACGGATTCCTCTACCATTCAACTGGGCGTCCCCGCGAGCCGCTGCTCATG
>CAZOXS010000006.1:0-20612 GCA_964583785.1 uncultured Victivallales bacterium | reverse complement strand
CAGCTCGGGGCGCGGGTGCGCCGGAAGGGTGCCGGCGGCAGAGGCTGGTATCAGGCCGGGGCGGTGGCATTCCTTGTGCTCACGCTCTGCGGCGTGATCCTGGTGGCGGTTGCCGGCACCCGGTTCCTGTACCGTTCGTTGCTTTCCGAGAATGACCGTTTCCGCATCCAGACCATCGAGATCACGCCCGGGCGCATCAAGACCGAGACCATGATCCGCGAGTATCTGGCCTATGTCGACATCACCGCCGGCACCAATCTCTTCGCGTTCAATATCCGTGATCTGGTGGACCTTTACCTGGAGCGTAACCCGCTGGTCCGGCAAATGAACGTGAGGCGTCGGTTGCCAGGGACGCTCGAGGTGGAAATCCGTGAACGTGACCCGCTGGCGCGGCTCGGGCAGCGCGGGAACCTGGTGGCGGACCGCGAGGGCTATGTCTTCCGCCTTAGCAGCGATCTGCATCGGTTGCCGGTCATAATCGGCGACAAGGATGCCGAACTGGCCCCCGGACGGGATGTTCAGGGAATGTCGCGGCTAGCGATCGACGTGCTGGCCGCCTGCGACAACCCGCGGCTCGGGCTGCGGCTGGTCGGGGTGGATGTCAGCCGGAACGACTACCTGCGGGTGCACATGCTGACGCCAGACGGCATCAAGGAGGTCAAGCTGGCATGGGATGGCATGGGCAAGCGCACGGCAACCGCGCACGCCAACATGCAGCAGCGGCTTTCGGAAGTGCGGCAGGCGGTGCAGCAGGACCGCGCGGCACACTCGGAATACGACGCGACCATTCCGGGGCGGGTTTATGCGCGGTAGATGTTCCTGGTTCCTGGTTATTGGTTCTTGGTTGTGGGGTTGGGAGGATGTTTAATGGATCCTGTAGTGGCATTGGAAATCGGGACGTCAAAGACCGTTGTGCTGGTTGGCGAGATGCGTGACGACGGCAGCCTGATGATCACGGGCAAGGGGGAACACCCGACCCAGGGCGTCCGCAAGGGCGAGATCATCGACCCCGAGAGCGTGGTCAACGGTGCCCGCAAGGCGTTGGCCGAGGCGGAATCCGGCAGCGACGTGATCATCAACGAGGTGGTTCTGGCTGTCACGGGCGGACACATCCGCGGCACGGTCTACAACGGCACGGTGCCGGTCGGTGAATCCGATGGGGTGATTACCGGCGAGGATATCGAGGAGGTCGAGGAGTTGGCGCGAGCGGTGCACCTGCCGGAGGACCGCGAGATGGTCCACACGATCAACCAGAGCTACTGCGTCGATGACCACGAGCCTGTCATCAATCCGGAAGGGATGGTTGGTGCCAAGCTCTCGCTCGACATTCTGGGGTTCCATGGTGTACGGAGTCTGCTGATGACCACGCAACGGACGGTGGAGCGGATACCGATGGAGGTCCAGGACAGCGTCTTCGGCGGATTGGCAGCGGCACTGGCGGTACTGACGCCTGAGCAGAAGCGCAGCGGGGCGGTGGTTATCGATCTCGGGGCGGGGACGACCGATTACATCGCCTATGCTGGCGAGGTGATGGCCTGCGGTGGCTCGTTGGGGGTGGGCGGTGATCATGTAACCAATGACATCATGATCGCGTTCAACATCGCCCAGGCGCGGGCGGAGAAGATCAAGCGGGAGTATGGGCGGGCCCTGGCTCCTGATGTGGTGGATCCGCCCAAGCTGGCGTTACCGGCCGAGCTGGGATTCTCGGGTAATGTCGTCAACCTGCGCTCGCTGCATATGGTGATCAACGCCCGCATGGAGGAGACGCTGCAGAAGATCCGCCGGCGTCTGGAGGAGGCCAACGTGCTTTCGCGGCTGGGTAGCGGGATCTACCTGACCGGTGGCGGTGCGCACATGCGCGATATTACCGCGCTGGCAGAGTCGGTTTTCGGCGTTCCCTGTTTCATCGGCAAAGCGCGCCATGTGCTCAGTCTGAAGAAAGGGGTCGATGCGCCGGAGTACGCCACCTGCTGCGGATTGCTGGAGTACGCCTTTCGCACCCGCGAGCAGGAGGGGGACCCTTCCGGCTCGTTGCTGGGCTCGTTCGTGAAGACGCTTCTGGGCCGAGGGCGTTAACGTTGTTGGAGGCGGGAGATCGCGGTTATGTTCAAACTCGTACGGAAAGACAAGGGCAGTGCCATTCGCCGCGTGTGCGTGCTGGGCGTGGGCGACGGCGGTAGCCGGGCGGTAGAGGGTGTCCTGGGCGGCACCGGCGGCGAAGGCACGATTGCCGTGATCAATACCGATCCGGCCGCTTTGGCCGCTTCGCACGCGGTGACGAAAGTACAGATCGGCAAACAGGATGGCACCACCACCGGGGCGGGCGGGGATCCGTTGATCGGCAAGGCGTCGGCCGAACGCGATATCGAGATGATCCGCGGTCTGTTTACCGATACCGATGCCCTGATCCTGGCCGTCGGCTTGGGAGGCGGCACCGGCACCGGTTCCTCGCCGGTCCTGTTGGGTGCTGCCCGGACCGCCGGTGTCTTGACGATGGCTGTGGTGACGATGCCCTTTCTGTTCGAGGGCCAAGCCCGTCGCGCCACGGCGCAAGCCGGACTACAGGCGATCAGTGCCGTGGCGGATTTCGTATGTGTGATCGAGAATGACCGTCTGTTCGCCAGTGCCGGTGCGGAGGGCGATATCGCCGACGCCTTCGCGCGGGCGAATGAGGCGTTAGCCGGTGGAATATGCAGTCTTTGGCACATGCTTTCGCAACCGATGCTGATCAGTGTCGATCCCGGTGCCTTCAAGGCACTGGTGGCGAAAGGTAGCGGGGTGTGCCGGTTCGGCTTCGGGACCGCCAGTGGTGGCGGGCGCGCGCAGGCGACCGCCAAGGCGCTGAAGGAAGGACCGGCATTTGAAAAGGGCGACGCCCTGCGCGCCAGCGGGGCAGCGTTGCTTTGCATCTGCGGCAGTCACGACATGACCCTTCAGGAGGTCGCTGATCTCGTCGGCGAGATCAGCGCCAGCCTGTCCGAGGATGCGGATCTACAGATCGCCACCGTGATTAACGAGGCCTGGCGGAACCGGATTTTCGCTGCCGTCTGGCTCGCCGACCGACGGCGCACCGTCACGCCTGCCCCACGCCCGGGAACACGCACGGGCACTACAGTGAAGACCGTGATCAAACCGGCGAAACCCGCGCAGGAGGAATTGCAGTTCGACATTGTCGGCGGTCCCCGCGGGCGATTCAACAACATCGCCGCCACGATCCTGGATGGCGAGGACCTCGACACCCCGACTTATAAGCGAAAAGGTATTGTGCTGGATAAATGATTCGAACTCGGAATGCGGAAGGTTTACAATGCTGGGGATTGGCCACAAACGGCACAAAAATCACATAATGTAATGTGGGGTTGAAGTGAATTCAGATACCCTCGGTTTTGTGTCTTTTGTGCATTTCGTGGCTATCATTACAGAGGATTAGGATTACGAATGAACAGGGGGCTCAAATGAATGAGACGGATGTGTTGACGGTGCTGGCGGATACCGGGGCGATGCTGACGGGGCATTTCGAATTGCGGTCGGGGTTGCATAGCGACCGGTTTTTTCAGTGTGCGAATGCCTTGCGCTATCCCGAGGCGGCGGAGACGCTTTGCCGGGCGCTGGTGGAGAAGATGCAGCCTGTGTTGCAGGATGGCATTGACGCTGTGATTGCGCCCGCGCTGGGCGGGTTGGTTGTCGGCCACGAAGTGGCGCGGGTGCTGGGCGTCATGTCGATCTTTGCCGAGAAAGCCGACGGCGTGCTGGTCATGCGGCGTTTCAAGATCGAGCCGGGCAAGCGCTACGTGGTGGCCGAGGATGTGGTCACACGCGGCGGGCGCGTGCAGGAGACCGTGGATATTGTCAGGGCTGGCGGTGGCGTGGTGGCGGGCATTGGCGTGCTGGTGGACCGCAGTGCCGGCAACGCGCAATTCGACGCGCCGATGGTAAGCCTGATCGAGATGGCACCGACCGTCTGGGAGCCCGCTGTCTGCCCGCTGTGCAAGACAGGCTCGAAGGCCGAGCATCCGGGGTCGTAGGGTAACGTCGAAATATGGAAAATCGAAAGTCGAAATTTGGAAATTAACGCAAAAAAGTCGTGGCGTGCGGGGTGGATGGTGGCGTGCCTGCTACTGGCGGGGGCCGTGGCCGCGTTCTATGCGGTGGCCATCTGGTTCGGTGCGTTGAATCAGGACGAGGGCTGGTACCTGTATGCCGGGCGGCTGGTTCATGAGGGCCGCCACCCGTTCCGTGACTTTGCCTCCACGCAGGGCCCGGTGATGGCTTACTTGTACAGTTTGGCCTGGCCACTGGTGCGCGTGGCGGGCGTGGCGGGCGGGCGGCTTTTTACGGCACTACTGGGAGCGGTGACCATCGCGGTCACGGCATGGTTGGCCTATCACCTGGCTGGGGATGCGGCAGGTGAGGGAAACCCCGAAGCCGCGTCCCGGCCTGCTGACGGCGCGGTAGCGGCACTGCTGGCTGGCGGGCTGCTGGGGTTGAACCTGTATCACGTCTATTTCACATCCTTGGTCAAGACCTACGGGGCGGCCGGACTGCTGGTCGTGCTGGGCTTCTGCGGGTTGGCAGGCGCGTTGCGGAATTCACGACACGACGGGCGCGCGAATGTAACGTTCCTGCTGGCGGTGCTGGCGGCTGGTGCGTTCGGTGTCGCCGCCGGCACGCGGCTTTCCGCCGGCATCCTGCTGCCGGCGGTCTGGCTCCCGCTGGCTGTCACCTGCTGGCGGGCGGATGCCGCCCGGCGTCGTCGCCTGTTGCCCTTGCTGTCGGGCATGCTGGTTGGGGGTACGCTTACGCTTGCGCTTGTCTACGGACCATTCCTGGTTGACGCACCGGATGCGCTCGCCTTCGGACTGCTTGATTATCATGCCGCCCGCGACGTTGGCAGTACGCCCGTCATGCTGGCCTACAAGGCCGGGTTCCTGCTGCGCCTTTGCGGGTTCTATTTCCCGCTACTGGTTGTTGGTGCCATCGGGCTGGGCGGCTGGCTGCAGCAACGCGGCGGCGAAACGAAGGGCCGCTCGCCGTCGCCGCGCCTCCCCCTCTTGTTGGGCTGGGGGCTGGCGGCCGTGACGCTGGTGCATTTCGCGGCACCATTCCCGTACGACGACTATCAGGTGTTCATCATGCCCTGTGCCGTCCTGCTGGCGGTCCCCGCTGCCGCACGACTGCTGCGGCGACTGCCGTTGAGGGCCTCTGGGCGACTGGCGGTGGTTGTCGGCTCGCTGGCGTTGATGCTCGCGCATAGCCTCGCATCGCCATTGCTACAGGACTGGCTGGTTGATGGTCGCAACCGTATCTGGTGGCCGTTGAAGGCCCGTACGGCTTTGCAGGGTTTGCGCGAGGCGGCTTCAGCCGTCCAGGCTCTGGATGGGAATGGCAACAAGCTGTTACTAACGCAGGACACCTATCTGGCGGTCGAGGCGGGCTGGCATGTGCCCGACGGGATGGAGCTCGGGCCGTTCTGCTTCTTTCCCGGACTCGGCGACGAGGACTCCGCGCGTCTGCACGTGCTCAACGAGACACGCTACCTGAAGGTGATCACCGAAAGCGGTGCCGTAGTTGCCGCCGTCAGCGACTGGGGGCTGGCGATCCGCGCGCCCGAGATTGTGCCAGTGGAGACAAACCAGGCGCAACGATTGGAGCGGGCCTTGGAGGCCCATTATTCCCCTGCTTGGCGGATCGCGAACTTCGGACAGGGCGGGACGCCGCTGCGGATCTTTAAAAGGAATTCAGCACCATGAAAAAAACAACGTGGATCATATTGGGCGTGATGTTGGCGGCAGGCACCTGTGTTTATAGCCAGGTGGCGGACTACGGCATGGAGGAAGTCGAGGCGGCGGAAGCGGCGGGCGAGGGCGTGGCCGGCAGCGGCACGGTGGACATGGCCCCGGCGCTGATACCCGGCGGTTCCTCCTCGATCGGGGCGGCACGCAGCGGTGTCAGGGGCGGCGGGCAGTCGGCCATGCTGCGCTACGACCAGCACCGCGAGATCACGCCGCCCGAGTATGCGACGCTGCGCATCGGTCCGCTTTACTCCAACATCGGCATCTCCCAGAGCATCGGCACCCGTTACACCCGCCTCTCGGGCGCGGGCGTCGATTACCTTGAGGGCAACAGGCGCGGCGACATCAACGACGATGGCACTGAGTTCCCGATGGTGTCCGGATTGACGCTCAACAACTACATGATCATCACCCGCAAGATGGACCTTGAAGCCAATATCAGCATCAACTACTTCCACTACCCGATGAAGACCCAGGAAGACGAATTCCAGATCGACCTCACCGATGAAGGGATCTTCGCCACGTTCTCCACGCAACTGCTGGCCTCGAAGAACTCAAGAATCCTGATCTACGACGACATCCTCTACCGTACGGCCTACATCGACACGCGCGGTCTTGATGATCGCTACGGCGGCCGCGAGTACGAGAGCCTGAGCAATACCGCCGGCCTCGACTGGGACTGGCGACCGACCCCGCTCGACAGTTTCTCGGGCGCGGCCTCGCGGCGCGACACGATTACATTCGATGACGAGTTCGACCGGCAGAATGGGCATACCTATGCCGAGATGCTATCTTATCGCCGCTCGCTCACGCCCTTCATGGCCGTCGGCCTGCTGGGCAATGCCTCGCAGAGCTTCTACGACGTGTCGGATCGTCCGGATGTCTTCCTCTACGGGATCAATGCGTTCACGGGGCTGAGCTTGTCACGTAACCTGACGGGGGACGCCTCGCTGGGCTACCAGTTATCGACCACCTCGTCCGACGGGGGGGCGGGCGGTGACCAGGACTCCAGCAGCATGACGGCTACGCTTGGATTGAGCCACGCGATCTCCCAGACGCGTAACCAGCGGCTTTCCTACCAGCGCGCGCTGACCGAGGCATTCGATGGCGGTGTCGATATCGCCGATACCCTGGGTTACCAGTACCGCTGGAGCAGCGGTCTCTTTCCTGGCTCGCTGTCCTCGTCGTGGTCGCGGTTCGACCCGCAGGAGGCGGCGCGCAACGGTTATGCCGACTGGACGACGAGCCTGAGCCTGCAGCACCAGTTGACGCGGATGTTGCGACTCGCGTTCGGTGCCACCTACGCTATGCGCATGAACGACGCTGTCGTCGGCGATGCGGGCGATACCGACACGGGTGACGCCGGCCTGGCAGACCTTTCTAGCGATTACGAGACGCTGACGCTGAGTGTCTCCACCGGGTTCCGCGTGACGCGCAAGACCCAGTTGTCGCTTTATGCGTCGCATGCGGACCGGACCAGTGACAACGACGACCTGGTCTACACGCGCGACACGATCGGCGCGACACTGACCTGGGCGCATCAATTCTGAGAAAGGCTCAGTGGGCTTACGGTGCGTAGGCCTCGATCTCCTCGAGTCCGCCGATGTGGCGGCCGTCGATGAACGCCTGCGGCGAGGCTGTCTTGCCGGTGATCGACTTCAGTGCCAGCACGGTGACATCCTTGCCGATGATGATCTCCTCGAAGCTGACGTCCTTCGCGAGCAGCAGCTTTTTCGCCGTCGCGCAGTGTGAGCAGCCAACCCGCGAGAACAGCACCATCACCTTAGATGTCTCGCCGGGGCAGATGTAGTTGAGCATCGTTTCCGCATCGGAGACCTCGAACGGGTCGCCGGGCACATCCGGCTCGATGAACATCTTGTCGATCACGCCGTTCTTCACAACCATCGAGTAGCGCCAGGAGCGGTCACCGAAGCCCAAGTCGCTCTTGTCCACGAGCATCCCCATCTTCTCGGTGAACTCGCCGTTGCCGTCCGGCAGCAGCGTCACATGCTCGGCATCCTGATCCTTTGCCCATTCATTCATCACGAACGTGTCGTTGACCGAGATGCAGACGATCTCGTCCACGCCCTTCTCCTTGAAGGCGTGCGCAAGCTGGTTATAGCCGGGCAGGTGACTGGATGAACACGTCGGCGTGAAGGCCCCGGGCAGCGAAAACACGATTACATTACGCCCATTGAAAATATCCTTGCTGTTGACGTTCACCCATTCATCACCCCGGCGCGTGCGGAATGTCACTTGCGGTACAGGTTTACCTTCCACGTTCTTGAACATTGCATCCTCTCTTCTGTGTTGCGTTATTTGAAATGCACAAATAGCATAATGAAGGAATTCCTTACAAGCACTTTTCGTCAATTGCCCAACAGCTTGCATTTCGGCATGAAATCGTTAATATGGCCTCCAATATGAGCGCAGCGGTTGACATTCAGGGGCTTTCGGTGACGTTTGAGCGGGGCGGTTCATCCGTCGCCGCGCTGGACCGGCTCGACGCGGTGGTGCCGGAAGGTCAGGTCTTCGGCTTGCTGGGACCCAACGGTGCGGGCAAGACCACCCTGATGCATGTGTTGCTCGGTTTCGTGCCGCCCACCGCCGGGCAGGCGGCGATCTTCGGTACCGATGTGCGCCGCGCCATCGCCCGCCAACGCATCGGCTACCTGCCCGAGCATCCCGATACCTACCGATTCCTGACCGCCCGCGAGTTGCTGCATACCGCCGGGCGGCTTTTCGGTATGCGCGGTCCCGCCCTGCGCGCGCGCAGTGACGCGCTGCTCGAACGGCTTGACCTGACGGCGGCCGCCAACCGCCCCGCCGGCACCTTCTCGCGCGGCATGCTTCAGCGCGTCTGCCTGGCGCAGGCGTTGATCAACGACCCCGATCTGGTGATCCTCGACGAGCCGACCGGCGGTATGGATCCTTTCGGCCGCCTGCAGATCCGCGCGCTCATCACCGAACTCAAGGCCCGCGGCAAGACCGTGCTGCTTTCCTCGCACGAGCTTTCCGAGGTCGAGATGGTTTGCGACTCGATCGCCATCCTCTACAAGGGGCGCGTGATCAGCGGCGGTCCCGCCGCCGCGCTCGTGCCTGCCGGCGAAAGCCTGGAACGCTTCTTCATCCGCACGATCGAGGCGGTGGATGCACGGGCGGCGGCCGCGTCCGGGAAAGGAGGCGCCCATGCGTAAGATCCTCGTCATTGCCGGTATCGTCTGGATGGAGATGTGGCGGCGTAAGACGCTGCATGTGCTCGGCATCCTGTTGGCCGCCACGCTGCTGCTGCTCTTCTCGATCAATGTGTCCGGCCTTGGGCGCATCCCCGGCTACGTCAAGGAGACCGGCCTGTTGCTGACCTGGCTGCTCGGCTGGATCCTGAGCATCAACATCGCCGTGCGGCAGCTTCCCCAGGAGGAGAAACGCGGCACGGTGTACGCCATGCTGGCCCGCCCCGTCGGGCGCGGGGAGCTGCTGCTCGGCAAATGGCTCGGGGCCTGGCTGGCCGCCACCGGCGCGGTCCTGTGCTTCTACGTGCTGACCGTCCTGATCGTCGGCGGTTTCGGCGGTCGGTTCGGCGCCGTGGCGTTGCTGCAGGCGGTCAGCCTGCACGGCATGCTGCTGGCCATGATCACGGCAATGGCGATCGCCCTCTCCGTACGCCTGACCCAGGAAGCCGCCTCCGCGCTCTGCTACATCGTCACCGCTGCCATGTTCGCGTTCGTCCCGCGCATTCCCGAATTCGTCACCACCGCCGCTGGCTGGCGCGAGACGGCGATGCTGGTCCTCTATACCGCCCTGCCGCATTTCGAGCTGTTCGACATGCGCCGCCGGGTGGTACATCTGCACGGACCGATCCGCTGGACCACTTGGACCCTGATTCTCCTGTACGGTGCCATGATCACCGCCATCCTGTTGATCGCCGCCTGGCTCGCCTTCCGGAACCGCCATTTTTCACGGACTGCCAAGGATTGACCTGCCGGCATAAGCGAATGCCCGCCGGCATAACCGCAAAAAACGAAACGATCATGTACCTGAAACACTTCAACCTCGACGAGATGCCCTTCAACATCACGCCTGACCCGCGTTTCCTGTATTACGCGCCCCACCATCGCGAGGCCTACGATCATCTGATGTACGGCATCTCCCAACGCAAGGGGTTCATTGAGCTGACCGGTGAAGTCGGCTCCGGCAAGACCACGCTCTGCCGCGCCCTGCTCGCCAGCCTGGGAGACGAGGTGAAGACCGCGCTGATCCTCAACCCGACCTTTTCCGACACCGAGCTGCTGCGTGCCATTCTCAACGATTTCGGACTCTCCCCCCCCTACGGCGACCGTCTCGCCTATGTCGAGTGCCTGAACGAGTTCCTGCTCGACAGCTACCGTCAGGGGTTGAATGTCGCCCTGCTGATCGACGAGGCGCAGGATCTGACCTCCGAGGTCATGGAGCAGGTCCGCCTGCTCTCGAATCTCGAGACCGACCAGCACAAGCTCATCCAGATCGTGCTCTGCGGCCAGCCCGAACTCAAGGCGCGCCTCAACCAGCCGGAACTGCGCCAGTTGCGCCAGCGGATCACCGTCCGCTACAACCTCCCGCCCCTGACCACTTCGGAGACCGAGCAGTACATCCACCACCGCCTGCGTGTGGCCGGTCCCGAAAGCACGGTCTGTTTTTCCGGCTTCGCCGTGCGGGCCGTGAACCGCTACGCCAAGGGGTGCCCGCGATTGATCAACGCCGTTTGCGACAACGCCATGCTGGCGGCCTATGTCTACGGCGAACCGAATGTCTCCGCCAACTGTGTCAAGAAAGCGATTCGACAATTAGAAGGGTAATGCCATGAGCCTCATACAGGAAGCCTTGAAGCGTCAGCAGATGGAACAGGAAGGTAAGGTGCCGCCGCCCGGTGGTACCGCCGAGGACTCGTCGCCACTGAAATCGACCGTCGTCGACGGTGAGACCTTTATCCTGCCAGGGATGATGCCGGAATCCCCAGCGCCGTCAGCGCCTGAGGTTGCCGCCAAGCCCTCGCTTAAGCGTAACGTGAAACCCGCGCCGGAACCGGTCACGGAGCCGGACGAACCGTCACCTACCACGCCCGCGCCCGCGCCGACACCCGATCGGAAACGGATTTCGCCAACGCCGGCTGGTGACGATGAGTCCGATGGGAAAAAAACGCGTGTGCTGCCGTCGCTGGCGGCTGTGATCATCTTGCTACTGCTGCTGGCTGGCGCCCTCGTGTGGGCCGTTACCTACGGACTTGAAATGGCGGGAATCCGTATGCCCTGGGTCAAGGGCGAACCTGTGGTTGCCGAGCAGTCGGCCGAGGACCTGCCTGCCGCCGAGGCGGCCGGTGTCGGAGCGGCTGCTGAGGTGAAGGTGGCGGAAACGCCTATCACCGCCAAGCCCGCCGATGTCAAGGCCGATGCGGATGCCGGAAAGCCAGCCAGGAAGCCGACGATCGGCTCGGTTGTGCGTCAGACGGCAACGGATGCCAACGCTGCGGCAGGCGAGGCTAATGTCGTCATCGCGGATGCCGCTGGCGAGCCAGCCACGGCGGTGGAACCGTCAGTCAAGCCTACCCCTGCCACGGAGCTGCCATCGGGGGTTACGGATGCCGCCGCAGAAGCACCACCAAGCGCCGTGGCGACAACGCCCGCTGTTCCCGCACCACCACCGGCGCCGGTCAAATGGCCTGATATCACTATTTCGGGCGTCGTCGGCAAGGAGATCAAAGGGGCGGTATTCATTAACGGCAAGGTCTTCGGTGTAAACGAGACCGTCGAGGGAATCCGTATCCTGGCGATCAAACCGCAGGGTGCCTTGCTGGAGTACCAGGGCGAGACCCGCCTGGCCAAAGTCGGCCAGCCCCTCAACCGCGGTACCCGCTAAAATCCAGCCCCTGGAGGGCCGGGTGCCACCCCGGCCGCATAGCTGCAAGCCGTTTTTCTAATCAAACAGCCCCGAGAAACGGCGTACGGTGCGTTGGATGGCCGCCGTGAGGCTTTCGCGTCCGCCCCAGATCGTCACGCCCGAGCGCGTGCGGGTCACCGCCGTGTAGATCAGCTCTCGCGTCACCACCGGCGAATCCGACGGTGGCAGCAGCACGAGCACGCGCCCGAATTCGCTGCCCTGTGATTTATGCACGGTGATCGCGAAGGCCGTCTCATGCGTCGGCAGGAGGTGACAGGGTACGCGCCGGTAGTGCTCGCCATCGGCATCTGATGGCTGTTCGAAATACACCGCCAGCCGCTGCGGATCGTCTGCCGCCGGCAGCACGATCCCCACATCGCCATTGAACAGCCCAGTCGCGTAATCGTTCTGTGTGACCATGACTACTCGATGCGAATAGAATGCCCCCGAGGGGGCCAGTGTGCGTGCTGGATGGCAGTCCGGCGGCAACTTATCCATCTGTAGTTCTCGCCACGAAAGGATCTCCTCGATCAGCGCATTGACCTGCTCCGCCCCGAGCGGGCCGCGCCGCAGTGCGCATAGCACCCGGAAGGTTGCCAGTGCCGCGAAGGCTGCTGCCGGCATCTGCGCGTCGAGGAAGTCGCGGTAGCCACGCAGCACGGCCTGCGCGAAACGCAGATCCACCCCGTTCCGCCAGGCCTTCAGCACCGCCGGTGTCTCGACGAAACCAACGGCATCCTCCGTGTCCACGTCCGACGGCGCGAGCAATGCGACGGCCTGGGTCGCCGCCTCGGCATTATTTGCCGCATTCACGGCCGCGCTGAAACGCGCGATCGCGCCGCCAGGGGCAAACCGACGGCTCTCGGTCAGTTCCACCACCGCCGGGGCAATGGCGGGTGCCGCGCCGATCGCCGCCAGCACGCTGCCCGGTGCCACGGCCGCCAGTTGATGCCGGTCGCCCAGCAGTACCAAGCGTGCATGGGAAGGCAGTGCATCCAGCAGGCGGGCCATCTTGGCGAGATCCACCATGCTCGCCTCGTCCACCATCACCACATCCACCTCCAGCGGGCACTCCGCATCGTGGCGATAAGCGGATGCCTGCCGCCTGCGGCCCAGTAGACGGTCGAGTGTGCAGGCCTCGTCGATGATCATGCCATCCCGGAAGGACCCCGGCGGCATGGCTGCGCGCGCCTGCCGGATGCTCTCGCCCAGCCTTGCCGCCGCCTTGCCGGTCGGGGCGCTCAGGCGTACGCGCAGCGGCCGCTCGCCGTCGTGCTGATGCGTCAGCAGCGCCAGGATGCGCGCGGCGGTGTAGGTCTTGCCGGTGCCCGGCCCGCCGGTGATCAGGGTCAGCCGCCGTGTCAGTGCCCCACGCGCGGCGGCCTGCTGTGCCGACCCCTCGCCGGGGAACACACATTGCAGGCGCGCTTCCAGCTCGGGTGTTAGTGCATTGTTATCGCCACTGGCTGCCATTTCAACCAGGCGGCGCGCGACGAGTCGCTCGTCATGATAGAATCGCCGCAGGTACAGCCGCCCCGCTGCCAGCACGAAGACGCCGGGTTCCTCCGGGTTGTGCGCAAAGCCGCCTGAAAGCGGAACTACAAACGCCTCGGAAACGGGGTGAACCGTGTTTGTAGTACCGGCTTCCCCACGGTCCGCCGTAGCGCGCAGCGCGAAGGCGGAAGCCGGAATCGACACGGGTATATGCCCATAATGAGAATTGCTTCCGCCTGCCGGCAGTGCCCGGATCGCCGCGCAGACGGTGGCGGTCCCTTCCGGTAGCGGGATATCCGTGTCGATCTGCAGTGATCGCAACCAGACCTCGGTCACGGCGGCAAGCTCGAGGCAGACATGCCCTTCGCCTACGGCGCGGCTGGCCAGCGCCATGGCGGCGGCTTCAATGTCGGTGGCAGAGCCACTGGCGCGAATAGCGGCCTCGGTCGCGTACACGTCGATATCGCGCAGGATTCCTGCTGCGCGCCATGCCCGCAACATGCCCGGCCGCCCCGGCATCACCCGCGTCCGCAGCACTTCTTGAACTTCTTGCCGCTGCCGCAGGAGCAGGGGTCGTTGCGCCCCACTTTGGGCTCCTCGCGCCGGTACGGGTCGCGTCCGATCACGCGGCCTTCGACAAACACCCACTTGCCCTGTTCGCGGGTGAAGCTCGCCCGCTCGTGGTGTTCCTGCTCCTGGTCGTTGACCGTGTAGCGCGCCTTGAACTCGACAATCCCATCCTCGTCATCCACGCCGCCATGTTCGGTTCCCACCACCTCGAGACCCTTCCACTGCGCGCTCTCGGCCCACTCCTTGGCCGATGCCGCATCAAACTGCTTGCGGTCGGCCGACTGCAACGAGGCGCCGAGATGATCGATCGCCCCGACGGCATAGGCCGTGAAACGCGACCGCATCAGCGCCTCCGCCGTGGCGGCCGGCTTCTTCCCCTTGATGATCGGCTCGCAACATGCGCTGTACGCCAAACCGCTGCCACATGGACAATCCTGCATTCCCCGCCCTCCGTTAAAACAGTTTCAAATCCTTCAGCGTCCGGCTGCCGGGCGTCCGGCGATTCAGGAAAAGCTTTTCCTCGACCCGTTTTTCCAGTTCGGTCGGGATCACGAACTCCGCCTGATGATCGATCCCCTGGATAATCAGCGAGTAATGCACGGACGGCTGCGCCGTATCACCACCGAGAAACGCTACCAGCAGCGCGTCACGTCCATCCGCCAGCCGCGCGCCGACGCGCACTTCCTGCCCCTGCCGCCAAATGCCGGACCACCGGATAATCTCAACTTCCTCGTCCATTTTCACCTCTGCGTAAACCCCTTGGATAAAACAAGCCGCCTTGAAAGCCGCCCCACTAAACTACTCCAGACAACCCCGCGCTGCAATCCCGATCTTGATAAATCACAATTTTGCGATTCCCCATGGCTGGGCAATCTGCTAGTGTTCCTGTCGTTATGACGATTACGGATACAGAATGCGAGATATTCCGACGGATGGCACCGGCAGACAAGCTGCATCTGGTGGCGCAGATGCACATGCAGGCGCGGGAATGGAAAAAGGCCGCCCTGAGGAGCCAGCACCGCGACTGGACTGAAAAACAGGTCGATCAGCGCGTCCGGGAGGTTTTCCTTTATGGAACAGGCTAATGTCTTCTTAATCTTCACCGAACGGCTCGAGCGCGCAGGTATCTGCTATATGGCCACAGGTTCCGTTGCCAGCATGTTATACGGAATCCCCCGGTTTACCCATGACCTTGATCTGATTATTGAACTCCCATCACATCAGATTTCTGCAATCAGCGAAGCCTTCCCGCTAGACGCTTTCTACGCTCCGCCGGAAGAAGTCATTCAAGTTGAAAGCCACCGACCTCAGCGCGGTCATTTCAACATTATTCATCACAAGACAGGCCTGAAGGCCGACATCTACATTCACGGACGTGATCCGCTACAGACGTGGGGGCTGGCCCATAAGACGCGGATTGAACAGCCTGACGGCAGCGGCATGTGGGTGGCCCCGCCAGAATACGTCATCATTCGCAAACTGGAATACTACCGGGAAGGACATTCGGACAAACACCTACATGATATTGATGGTATGCTGCAAATATCCGGGGATATCATTGATCACGCCATCATCCGGGATTGGGTAGAGCGCCTCGATCTGCAGAAACAATGGGCACTCGCCTGCGCCCGATAGCAGAGCCGTCAGCAAGCCATCGCGCAGAAAGCCGAAATCATGACCAGAACCCGCAACAAGCCCATAGCGAAGCCATCCTTTACACCCGCGATCCTGCGGCAAGCCACAATTGCCAAGTACTATCGTCGTGGGGAGGAATACTTTGAACTCGAACTTGTTAAATCGCCCCAGGAGAAGGCCGGTAAAATCTACGCGACTGTGCATGGTGGCCGACCTTACAAGACCACGTTGTGGCTGGCGGATGGGGTGGCGTACGGTCAATGCACCTGTCCGCTCGGGCGGGACGGCGAGTTCTGTAAACACCTTGTCGCCACAGGATTGGCCTGGATCGAGGCACAGGCGTCTGGCGACACCAGGCAGGAACAGAAGCCGATTCAACCTGCCGACATCAAGGCGTGGTTACAGATGCAGTCGCCGGAAAAACTCGTTGAAACAATCATGACCCAAGCCATGAACGACGACGAGTTCTACAATGTCCTCAAGTTCCGCGTCGCCGCCGAACAACCTGCCGCCAACACCAAAGAGATGCGCGCTGTGCTCCGGCAAGCCATGACCATTCGCGACTTTATCTCCTGGCGCGAATCATCGGCCTATTCCCGGGGTGTGGATCGTGTGCTGGGGCGAGTCAAAGCTATGCTCAAGAAATCCCCGACGGAGGTCATGGAACTCGCCGAATACGGCCTGGAGCTATGGGAAAAATCCATTGAGTCAATCGATGACTCCGATGGCTGCATGGGCATGATACTCGATGACCTGCATAAATTGCATCTCGCGGCCAGCCTGCTCGTCAAACCGGATCCGGTCGCATTGGCCGATCGGCTCTTCGATCGCCACGTCAATTCCGGGTGGGATATCTTTCACGGTGCGTATGAGACCTACGGTTCCGTTCTCGGTAAAACCGGCCAGGCCCGCTATCGCGAGCGGGTTGAATCGGAATGGCGCAAACTCCCAAGCTATGGCCCCGGTACGAAGAACGAGGATCGCTACGGCCGCAGTTCCAAGATTGACCGGATGATGCTGGATTGTGCCGAAGCGAGCGGCGACCTGGATCGCATCATTGAGATCATGAGCCGCGACCTTTCCGAATCCCATCATTTTCTGGCAATTGCCCGGCGCTGCCGTACCGCCAAAAAGCATGACCTCGCCCGGCAATGGGCGGAACAGGGACGGAAAGCATTTCCAGCGCATGACAGGACCGGCCTCCATGATTTCCTTGCCGAGGAATATGTGCATGACAAACGACCGGAAGACGCCGTCGGCGTGATTTGGGAGACCTTTCAACAGTCCCCCAGCCTCGATCGCTACAAGGCACTGGCACAATATACCGTTATAGCCAAGGCCTGGCCCGAATGGCGGGAGAAAGCACTCGCTTATATCCGCAAAGACATAGCCGAACGCAAAAAAGGTGTCGGCACCCGTTACTACCGCTGGGCACCAAAGCCGGATCACTCCTTACTGGTGGAAATATTTTTCTGGGAAAAGGATGCAGACACCGCCTGGGACGAGGCGCAGAATGGTAGCTGTAGCGAATTGCTCTGGCTGCAACTCGCCAAAACGCGCGAGAAGGATCATCCCGAGGACGCCATCGCTATCTACCGTCGCCAGGTCGAGCCCCACTTGGAACGGAAGAACAATCAGAGCTATCAAACCGCCGTTGACTATCTCGACAAGATCCACGCGCTCATGACCGGCATGGGCAAGGAAGCCGAATTCAACCAGTACCTGCTCGCCCTAAAGACGGATTGGAAACGTCTCCGCAACTTCATCAAATACGTCGAACGCAAAAAATGGGGGAAGGCGTGATGGCGAAGTTTCACGCCAAGAAGAAAGCTGTGTCGGCATGTTGCAAGCAGTGCGGTGCGCAACCAACAATCAAGGATAAAGGCAGACTCAGATGAAGGATCAAGCAATAGCCTATCTCCGTGCGGCCCTCGGGCAGCCCGATGCTGAATTCCGCGAAGGGCAGTGGGAGAGTATTGATGCCCTGCTGAATCGGCGGCGGTTGCTTGTCGTGGAGCGCACAGGCTGGGGCAAGAGCATGGTTTACTTTCTGGCAACGCGTCTGCTGCGAGATTCAGGTGCGGGCGTGAGTCTCCTGATTTCCCCGCTGCTCTCATTGATGCGGAACCAGATCGAGGCGGCAGCAAGGATTGGCGTGAAAGCCGAGACAATCAACCATACGATCACGAAGCCTGAGCGCGCCAGAATCGTTCAAGATGTTCGTGCGGGTAAGGTCGACATCCTCCTTGTTTCTCCTGAACAGCTCGCGAATACGGATTTTCGTGAGGACGTGCTTTCCCACATTGCCGGTAATGTGGGGCTTTTCGTGGTCGATGAGGCGCACTGCATTTCGGATTGGGGGCACGACTTCCGGCCGGATTATCGACAGATTGTCCGTGTCCTGCAGTTGTTTCCTTCCAATATTCCAGTGCTGGCCACGACGGCAACCGCCAATGATCGGGTTGTTCATGATGTCATGTCGCAGATCAGCGACCGGATTGAACTGGTACGTGGTCCGTTGGTTCGCAAAAGCCTCAAGCTTCAGAATATCACAATGCCAAGCCCGGCTGCCCGAATGGCGTGGATGGCGGAAGTGATCCCAACGCTCCCCGGTACTGGAATTGTGTATGTCCTGACAAAACGAGACGCAATGCGCGTTGCGGAATGGCTTCGTATCGCCGGCATCGACGCGAGAGCTTACCACAGCGATTCACTACCAGACCCCGGTGATTCGCTTCTTGCTGATGCGCTGTCGCAGAAAGGCTTATCGCTGGCTGAATTTGCTGATTATGAGGCCAAAAAGCAGACAGCATTCTTTCGAGAGGCACTGGAGCAGGCTCTCATTGAGGACCGGATCAACGTGCTCGTATCCACAGTGGCTCTTGGGATGGGGTTTGATAAACCCAACATCGGTTTCGTCATTCACTACCAGCGGCCATCATCCGTGGTGCATTATTACCAGCAAGTCGGGCGCGCAGGCCGGGCGGTAGAAGAGGCCTATGGCATTTTGCTGCATGGAGAGGAAGACGACAGGATTGCCGATTTCTTTATGCGGAATGCCTTTCCTCCCCAAAAGCATATATCCGCGATCCTTGATGCGCTGGATGCTGCGCACGGCGGCCTATCGCTGCCGGAGTTGCAAAGTCAGCTTAATCTATCGAAAGGCCAGATAGAAAGTGCCCTGAAGTACCTATCGGTCGAGTCGCCATCTCCCGTTGTAAAGGTCGCGAGCAAGTGGAATGCGACGGCCACGGCAGAAGTGTACGCCATCAACCAGGAACTTATTGATGCAATCACTGAGATTCGCAGAAACGAGCAACGGCAAATGCAGGATTACATGGCGTATGATGAATGCCTGATGGAATTTCTTGGCCGTGCGCTTGACGATCCACTGGCGACCCCTTGCGGGAAATGTGCGAATTGCATGGCCCATCCACTGCTTTCGACGGAATATGACCCTGATCTCGCCAACCGCGCTGCAATTTTCTTGAAACGAAGCTATCAGCCGCTCGAATCCCGTAAAATGTGGCCGAGCGGCGGTGCTTTGCCGACATATGGTTTTTCGGGACGTATCGGAAATGATCTGAAAGCTGAAGAAGGACGTGCGCTTAGTCTCTGGCGCGATGCCGGCTGGGGGCACATGGTGGCGGCCGGCAAGTACGACCAGAACCGATTCAACGATGACTTGGTGTCAGCCTGCGTGGAAATGATTCGCTCATGGGGACCCCTGCCTGCTCCGGTTTGGGTTTCCTCCATCCCCTCGTTAAGACGGCCCGAGCTTGTTCCTGAATTCGCGCGCAGGCTTGCAGAAGCTCTAAAACTGCCATGTTTCCCCGATGCACTCCGGAAAGTACGTGACACAGAGGAACAGAAGACGATGCAAAACAGCTTTCAGCAAGCGCACAATCTGGATGGCGTTTTCGAGTTGCATCCTGGCTTCAAGGCGTGTGGCCCGTGCCTTCTCGTAGATGATATGACTGATTCTGGCTGGACTTTCACGGTAGCAGCCGCCGTCCTCAGGCGCGGCGGGTGTCAGGCCGTGTTTCCTCTGGCGCTGGCTTTGAATTCCCCGCGAATGGATTGAGGTGATAAAATGACAATGATGAACGATGACTCGAAAGTAATATTGATGCTGTGTGGACGACTGGGAAAGGATACGGATGTCGAACCCCTCAAGCAGTCCGAATACACACGGATTGTTCGTTGGCTTGTCAGCAATCAAATGCGACCCGCTGATTTGCTGGAACCGGTAATCGCTAATTCCGCTGCTGCTAGCGCAAACCTTCCGGCGGCGCGACTCGCCGATCTTCTAAAGCGGGGAGTTCAGCTTGGCTTTGCTGTGGAATCGTGGAACCGAAGCAATATCTGGGTGATTACGCGTAGCGATCCCGATTACCCGGCGCGTTACAGGACGCATCTGAAAGACAAGGCCCCGCCGATTCTTTTCGGGGTCGGCAATCGTACGCTGTTGCAGGGCGGAGGCGTGGCGATTGTGGGATCTCGCAATATCGACACCGAAGCCGAGGACTTTACCCGCGATGCCGCTGCGTGGTGTGCGTGTGGCGGTTTGCCGGTCATTTCTGGTGGTGCAAGAGGCGTGGATCAGATTGCCATGAAAGCAGCGATTGATGCCGGAGGCTGCGTCGTTGGCATCCTGGCAGAAAACCTTCTTAAAAACAGTGTTTCCAAGGACGCGCGCAAGGCACTGGCGGATGAACGTCTGCTGCTGATTTCCCCTTACCACCCAGAGGTACGCTTCGATGTCGGCAACGCCATGGGTCGTAACAAACTGATCTATGCAATGGCTGACTACGGTCTTGTCGTCAGCTCGGATCACAAGAAGGGCGGCACATGGGCCGGGGCGGAAGAGGAGCTTAAACGTAATCCGGCACGCCCGGTATTTGTGCGTATGAGCGGCACCGTACCCACGGGCAACCGCAAGCTGTTGGATCTGGGGGCGGTACTATTTCCTGACCACCGCCGCAATACCGATGCAGCAGCAACGCTTAAGGAAGCCCTGAGTAGTCAACCCGAAAAGCCTGCTGAAGACTTGTTTTCTTACACACCGGAGGCTCTTGCAAAACCCCTTGCTGCGCCCGCTTGAAGCCGGGCGCAGCAAGGGGTTTTGCAAAATATAATTCTTCAGCTCTGAACTACCGGAACGCCTGGCATCTCCCCCCCCGCCCTTGCCTTCCAAGGCAGAACCAT
>CAZOXS010000005.1:0-4352 GCA_964583785.1 uncultured Victivallales bacterium | reverse complement strand
TTGCTTCCGTTGAACAGTTCCAGCGGCATCGTGCAGGTATCGCCAGGTGCCAGGAAGCGCGGTAGCGAGGAAAGAATACTGAATGGGCGTGTGACGGTGATCATCTGCTCGGCGGAGCCGAACTGCCCGCCCGCCACCGCCACCGCCATGATACGCAAAGCCCCGCTGAATTCGGGTATGTCCAAGGCAATGCGGCAACGGCCGGCGGCATCGGTCGTCACGCCGCCCTGCCACAGGGCCACGGGCCTGAACCGCCGTGAACGGATCGGGTTCAGGCGTCCGCGCAGTTGCTTGGCAACGTCGCCGCCCGTGCGGGCGCTGTAGAGCGCGGTTTCCGGATCGCTCTCCGGCAGCAGCAGGGCATAGAGATCGGACGTGCTGCCGCTGTGCCGACGCAGGGCACTGAAGAAACCTACGGGATCGGGCGTCCGGAAGTCCGTCAACATGCAGATGCCTTCATCAACCAGGGCGACGGCCACTTCCGCGCGTATGCCCTCGGCGGCACCATCTGCCACCGTTAGGTCCAATTGCAGGCGCGATAACGGGCGTACGACCGACGGGGACTTGATTGCGACCGTCAACCGCAGCGGCGAGTCGTCCAGCAGCAGCGGGATGGAGCCTGCGGCGCGGTAGACCATCTGGCCGGGCGAGGGGGAGACTTCGCGGATGACATTGACGAAGGCATGCGCGTTGGGTTGATGATTGGTGGTGATGGGGATTTCAAACACCGTGGTGTTGGCCGTGAGCGTCTGCACGGCACTTGAAAGTAGACGATCCTGCTCGATCGTCAGCAGCGCCTTGCCGGTGAAGGGGGCGGTGATGGTCAGGCGGGCGACATCGCCGGGCCGGTAACGCGGCTTGTCCCACGCCAGCTCCACGCGGTCAGGACGTTCCATCGAACGCGATTGCCAGCGTTCGTGCCCGCCGCCAGCGTAAAATTGCAGCGAGGATGAGGCCCCGCTTTGCGGATCGCTCACACGCAGCAGATAGCTTCCCGCGATGGTCGGTTCCGGCGTGTAGACGGCGGTACCGTCGGCACCGGTGTCCATTGCTTGCGCCGCGATAGGTACCAGACGGCGGACGGACTGGTAACGGAAGCGCCCCTGACCATCGCGCGACAGCACGTTGCTCCATTCGATACGCTCCAGCCGCGCCTCAAGCTTACGGCATTCACGGAGGGCAGAGCCGTCCGGTCCGGCCAGCGCGATTTCAACGATGCCATTGTCGCCCGGACGCAGATCCTGCAAACCAACGCCACGCAGTCCGATATAGAACGGGTAGGGGTGTACATCGAATTGCGCGTAGCCCGAAACCGTCCGCCCACCCTGTTCCATGACGCGTGCCGCCACGACGCCGCGTACCATCGAGGGGGCATCCGGCATCCTCTGCAAGGGTAGGGGATAGGTGCATTTGCCTTCCGCATCCAGCGCACCTGAACCCAGACTCCTGCTGATTCGCGGCATCGACTTCTCGTCATCGCCGAAACGGTGATCCGGGAAATGCGCGGATTTGAAAGGTTCGGGGAATAGATCCACTTGTGCCGACACCGGACTGCCGCCGGCCGGTGCCCCGTGCAGGTAGCGGGCGGCGACGCTCACGCGTCCATCCTTGCCCATCGCATAGGCAGGCTGATCGGTAGTCGCCTCGACCGCCATCCGGGGCGGCACGAATTCCTCCACCGAAACCGCGGTTTCCCCGATCGCCTGCTCCGCGCCGGGCGTCTTGAGCGTCAAGCGGTAGCTGCCGGTCGCATCGAATTCGGCCCACGGGATCTCGAATTCCGCTGTACCGAAGGCGGACAACATGGCTTGCAGCCGCCGGTAGGGACGCCCGTCGGGGCGTACGATATGCAGTTCCACCGGGAACGCTGCCGGGGGCTTCAAATGCCGCGTACGCACAATCGCGCGCACATGCGCGGTCTCGCCGGGACGGTAGACGCCGCGGTCGGTGTAGACAAAAGCCTCCACGCTGCCCTCCGGCAGGTAGGGCCAGCGGGCGGGGGAGGCCAGTGCCGGAAGTTGCGTATCCCGCAGATTGAGATAGGCCAGATCGTTCCCGTTCTCCACCGTGACCATGAAGGGGTCCGCGTCGGCAGGTAGCTTCAGCGCGACGAGTCCGGCGGCGTCCGTGCTGCCTTCCGCCAGCAGTTCTGCCGCTGGTGACCAAGCCTTCACGATGGCACCAGTCACGGCGTTGAGGTCGTGGATCGAATTCGCCCATACCAGCAGATCGCCTTCAGTGCGCTTGACCGTGATGCCGGTATCAGTCACCACCAGCAGCCGCTGCTCGTGGCGGCAGGTGTTCTTGTTCAGCTTCACGTCCAGCATCCAGGCCCCGCGTGCGTCCGGCGGCAGCAGGGAGACCAGGGGCGCGACGTGGGCGGTGACGACGTTCTTCGGCGTTTCCACGCGGAAGGTACGGGAGGGCGAGGCGACGGTGATATGCGATTCGGGATTCCCATAGAAGCCGTGGTAATGCCCGCCTTCGCGCATGGCGTACTGCACCAGGTTATGCGCTGGTAGGCGGGCGGTCTGTAGCGTGTAGGTCTCGACATTGACACTTTCGAGCGGCAGCAGCATGGCCCCGCGCGGGGAGAGATAGTTGCCCGGCAGACGCAGACGGATGGCGGGATCCGCATCCGGGACGAAAATTGTCCGTTCAACCGCTTGGGCAAGCCGGGTGTTGCCCGAAGCCGCCTTTACCCCCTTGTCGATCACCAGATGGTAATTCCGGCCCTTTTCCAGTTTGCCATGTAGCTCGTAGAACCGTCCGAACCGCCAGTTCTGCTTCTCCACCAGACTGAACTCGACAGCCGGTTCGAGCGTTATCGCCCGCTGCAGGCTGGCGGTATCTACCGGACCTGAAAAGCGGATCTGGATCCAGGCCTGGTCGAAGGAGGGCGACTCCACGGCGATATCCGTCAGCGAAAGCCCGGCGGCCAGCGGGATTGCCCGTTGAATCGATCGTTTAAGCAACGTCGGTGAGTTCTCGGCAAAGAAGCCCTCGCGGATGTTCAGTGTCAGGTTTTCTTCCGGCTCGGCTTCCAGCGCGAACAGGATTCTGTAATCAGGCTCGCGATCATAGATTGTAACATTGCGTTTTATCCCTCTGGCACCGGAGACGGTCATGAACCTCTTCAGGACTTCGGGGGCGACTACGTGATTAAACTTCAGTTCCAGCACCGGAAAGCCCGTCTCGTTGACATCCGCCTGCAATACGGAGATCAGCTCTGGCGGGGGTGGTTCCATGGGCGGCTTTGTTGCCGATGATTCCGACCTGGCGGCAGCAGCCGCCAGGAGGGGCAGGGTAGGGGATGACGATGCCGAAGGCGCCCGCAGCCCGCGGTTGTGCTGGAGCACCCCGTAAATGTTCACCCCTAGGAACAGGCAAACCACGATAAACCACTTATTCTGTCCAAGCCTCCATTGTCCGATACGCATCCTGCCCCCTTTATGATTGATCCGTCACAAAATGTGGGGCCATTAAACCACCCAATTGTGTCAGAACGATGGCAGAATCATGAACAATTATGGCAATTGAGGATCATGCAAAATGGGATCCAAGGATTGATTATTAATCCGACAGTCACTCCCCGAAAGATGGCAAGGATTCGGGGCGGAAGGTAAGTGTGACGACGTGTTTCAGGCCAGCGGGGGCATGGGTATATCCATGGCGTCGGCGACGGCGCGCAGCAGCTCAGCCTCTTCGGTGGCAATGCGGCCATCCGCCCGGACACAGGCGGTGCAGGCCTCCATCACGGTGCGCTTGAGGGTGGGTGAGGCACTGGCGAGAACGGCCAGCGCATCGGATATGCCCTGTAGCGAAGCGGCGTTCGCGTCAAGGGGCGAGGCACGCAGTCCCAGCGTTGCCAGGCCTGCCTCATAGGCTTGTTGCATGCCCCCTTTTCTAGTCGACCCCCAGGTGGCGAGCCCCGCCAGCAACGTCCGGCAGGCCGGCAGGATCGTCTCCAGTTTCCGATGGCGCACCGGCGCCTTGTCCGGCAGGTTGAAGGCGGAGTCGACGTGTCGGATAATCATGTGACTGAGGGCGAATTCAAACAGGTTGATCTCCGCATCCGCCTCAATCAGGGCCTGAAGCGTCTGTCGGAAGCTGGCGTATTGTTCACTGGGCATCATGCGCATGGCGGGAACCGCCAGTTCCGCCAGCGGCAGGCGCGAGGCGGTTGGTAGAACGGACAGTGATCGGCGGATTACCGGTAGACGCGCAACCACTTGCGGGTCTCCGCTTTCGATGGCGCGCTGCTGCACGCGTTGGACCTTAGGGTCGTCTGACGTGAGGAGCCCGTAGATGATGGTCCTGGCGCCAACGGGATCATGCGCCTCGTCGATCAG
>CAZOXS010000004.1:0-20334 GCA_964583785.1 uncultured Victivallales bacterium | reverse complement strand
CGCCGCAACTGAGGCAACGGGATGCGCTTACGATTAAGCATATTCCCGTGGATATGCCAAACAGCCGGATGCTTACAACGCGCAAGCCGCACTCGCGGCGCGAGTGGGCTACAGTTGACGTTATAAAACTGTGCAGGAAACAGAACAGAAAGGGCTAGGAAATGGAAATGATGACATTCAATGGATGGGATAATTGCGTGCGGCTGACGAACGGCACGATTGAAGTGGTGGTGACGACGGCGGTCGGGCCACGTATCGCGCGATTGGGGTATATTGGCGAACGCAACCTTTTCGCCGAATTCGAGGGCCAGCAAGGAGGCGGCGGCGAGGACGAATGGATGATCCGCGGCGGTCACCGGTTCTGGATCGCCCCGGAAGTCAAACCGATGACCTACGAGCTGGATAATTCACCGATCACGGTCGAGGAAATCCCCGGCGGCGTGCGGACGATCCAGCCCACCGGGCCGCTTTCCGGCTGCGCCAAGACGATGGAGATCACGCTGGCGACAGGCCGCAACCGCGTCAATGTGCGGCATACGCTGACCAATAAGGGCGACAAGCCGATCCGGCTAGCCCCCTGGGCGATCTCGGTCATGGCCCCCGACGGCATGGAGGTGATTCCCCGTCCGGCCCACATCCCCCATACCGACCGCGTGCTGCACAACCAGGAGTGGAGCCTCTGGGGCTATACGGATCTGCAGGACGCCCGGCTGACACTAGGTAATCGCTACGTCTTCTTCCGCCAGGACCGCACCAAGGGCCCCAACAAGCTGGGTATCGCGCACCGCGAAGGCTGGGTGGGCTACCTGCTAGGCGAGTTCCTGTTCGTCAACCGTTTCGGCTTCGACGAGCAGGGCACCTACCCCGATGGCGGCGTCAACTTCGAGACCTTCTCGAACGAGGACATGCTCGAGATCGAGACGCTGGGCGGACTGGTCGATCTCGCACCAGGCGCGTCGGTCGCGCTGGTGGAGGACTGGGATCTGCATCGCGGCGTCGCGCAGGTCGAGACCGAGGACGATGCCGACCGACTAGTAAAACCATTAATATGCTGATCCTGTCATTATAATTTCGACCGGATTAACAAGATACACGGGATAAATTCGCAGATCATAAACCCATTTTCATCCTGCCAATCCTGTCATCCTGTCTAAATTAATATGAGAACCTTCGTAAGGGAGAGAAGACATGCCGATTTATGAGTATCAATGCGAAAAATGCGGCACTGGTTTCGAGAAGCTGGTTCGCAGCTCCTCGGCACCGGTGCCGGCCTGCACGGCCTGCGGGTCGAAAAGGGTAAGAAAGCAGCTTTCCAGTTTCAGTGCGGCGGTTTCCTCCGCCAAGGCGGACTCCTGCAGCATGGGGCGTTGCCCGTCGGGCTCCTGCGCGGGGGCTGGCTGCCCGATGGAGCGGGGATAGAGTCATGCACAAGCCAGAAGTCAAAGTCACCTTCCAGCCCTCCGGACGTTCGGTTTTCGTCCTGCCGGGGACCTTGCTGCTCGAAGCCGCCGGCCGGGCGGGCATCATCCTGCAAACCCCCTGCGGCGGCAAAGGCACCTGCGGCAAATGCCGGGTGCTGATCGGCGGCAGGAGCGTCCTGGCCTGCCAGGAGCGGGTGCAGGAAGCCATGACGGTGGAGGTGCCGGAGACATCGATGTTCGAGGCCGGGCAGCAGATCCTGACCACCGACAGCGGGGAAAAAGCCACCGTCAATCCCTTCGTGCGGATCATTCCCTTCGCCCTGGAGGCCCCGACGCATGCGGATCCGCGCTCGGACACGGAGCGTCTGCTGGCCGTCATCGGGGTCGACATCCACATCCCGGTGGACGTCATGCGCGAGCTGCCCGGCTGCCTGCGGGCACACCAATGGCGCGGGCGGGCGATCGTGGCCGGCCGTCGCCTGCTGGCCCTGGATTGCCGCGCCCAGTCATCGGGGGTCTATGGTGTGGCGCTCGACGTCGGCACCACCACCATGGTCGGCACCCTGTTCGATCTCGAAAACGGCCGCGAATGCGCGGTCGCCTCGCGCATGAACGGGCAGATCGCGCACGGCGACGACGTGATCTCCCGTATCCAGAAGATCCGCGAATCCCCCGCCTCGCTACAGGCACTACAGGCAGCGGTCATCGAGACGGTCAACACGATCATCGAGGATCTCTGCCGCCAGGCGCGGATCGCGGTGGCAAGCATTTACGAGCTGGTACTGGCGGGTAACTCCACCATGCAGCAGATCCTGCTCGGACTGGATCCGTCCGCCCTCGGTGAAGTCCCCTTCGTGCAGGTTTTCGATCGGGCGATCACGCACCCGGCGGTCCGCCTCGGCATCCACGCCAACGCGGGCGCGGACACCTACGTATTTCCCCAGATCGGCGGTTTTGTCGGGGGTGACACCGTCGCCGGGATGGTGGCCGCCCGGCTCGACCGCCAGGCAAAGCCAGTGTTGCTGATCGATATCGGCACCAATGGCGAGATCGTGCTGTCGGCAGGCCAGAAACTTTACGCCGCCTCGACGGCGGCCGGCCCCGCCTTCGAGGGCGCGCGGATCCGCCAGGGAATGCGCGCGGCACCAGGCGCGATCGAGAAAGTCATCCTCAACGACGACGTCGAAGTCAACGTGATCGGCAACGCACGCCCGGCAGGACTCTGCGGCACTGCCCTGATCGATGCCGTCGCCGAACTGCTGCGGACCGGCATCATCGACGAGACCGGGCGCATCGTCGATGCCGACGAGCTTCCGGCCACAGTCAGCGAGGCGTTGCGACAGCGGCTCAAGCCACTGGAAAACGAGAACCGCTTTGAACTGGTACCGGCGGAGGAAGCGGCTGGCGGCGAGGCGATCTGCCTCTGGCAGCGGGATGTGCGCGAGTTACAACTGGCCAGCGGGGCGATCCGCGCTGGCATCAACATTCTGCTCAAGCGGGCCGGACTGCAGGCGCACGACCTGGGTGAGGTGCTCCTGGCGGGGGCCTTTGGCAACTTCATCCGGCGCAACCACGCCCGCCGCATCGGCCTGCTGCCACCGCTGCCGACCGAACGGATCCGCTTTATCGGCAATGCCGCCTCGCTGGGGGCCAAGATGGCACTGCTCTCTGCCGATGAGCGGCACTATGCCGACGTGCTGTGCCACCGGACGGAACATGTCGACCTGTCGCTCGACGCCGAGTTCCAGTTCGAATTCAGTATGGCCATGATGTTCCCCGGCCCGGAAGCCGACCGGACATGAAAGTCGCAAAACAAAACTCATCCGAATCCGCAGGCGAAAGGCTCTTTGACGTTTTTAGACGTCTGGACAAACCCCTGATGTCGGGCGAGCCGACCGCTAGCGACATCCACATCCAGTTGCTATTTGACGATGCCGGTGCCTATCTTGAGATAGTCAACGGGAAAGGCCATCCCTGCGAAGTGGATTACCGAGGATATCACGGTGCCGTGCGCGATCTGCTGAAAACCCTGCGCACCATCCACGAACGACAGGGAACCGTGATTGACTGGGAGTCCGACAGCGACCATACCTACCTGCACACCCACGGTCAGCTGCTCTGGCTGGTGCGCGAATGCGGCACGCTGCGGGATGCCGACATGCAGCCGCTCGTCTTTGCCGACAAGACCGCCGAGATCCGGCTTGATTACGCCCGCGACACCGCCCACCCGGCTGACTGGCTGACCGGGACGCTGCAACTGGTTCATGAGGGCGAGGTGCTGGCGGATGCGGCAGATGCGAAGATGATCAACGAAACGCACATGCTCCACGGCAACACCATCTACGAGACCAAACCGCTTGGCGATCACTGCCGTATGCTGCCGTTTTTCAATGCGGCCATTCCCGAAATACTGCTCGAGCGCTCACTCTCCCTGCTGTTCTCGCACTTCACCGGCGTAGCGGTCCGCCACCGTGGATTCCGTACGGCAAACGGCGAGGATATCCAGGCAGAAAGCTCGCTGGTCTTTGAACAGGTCGACGAAACCGGAGCCCTGCATCTGGACGTCGCCTACTCTCTGCCGCACCTTCCGCTGGAATTCGTACGCGACTACGACATTACCCGCCTTGCCGTGATCAACGAAGCCGAGCAGACCATCGTCGTGCGTAACGTACTTTACGGTTCTTCCACCGACGAGCGCAAATGGCTCAACACCCAAATCAGCCGCCATCGCAAGTCCCTCCAATCCGGCGACGATTCGCTCTTGTACGTGGACGAGGGCGGTTTTGTCATCGGCCGTGAGCTGGCGGCTGAGTTCCTTGGCAGGGAACTGGGCGAGCTGACACAGCGATACAAGCTGTTTGGCGCGGAAAAGCTAAGCACCTACAAGGTCAAGGCCGCCGCCCCGAAACTGAAGCTCACGCTCGGCTACGGGATCGATTACCTCGAAGGCAACGCCGAACTCGATATCGACGGCGAATCCTTCTCCCTGTTCGATGTGCTTGCGCAGCACAGGAAGAATCGCTACGTGACGCTCAGCGACGGCTCGCGCGCCGTCCTGAACGCGGGTTACGTCGCCCAGTTGGGACGCCTATTCAAGAAGCACGGAAGGGGCGTCAAAGTGTCTTTCTTCGATCTCCCGCTGCTGGAGGATCTGATCGACGCCAACGCTGATCGCACACCCTTCGCCCATGCACGCGAGGTGTTTACCGGCTTCAATGCCCTTGCCACCAAAGCGCCCCTGCCCGCCCCGATCACGGGCACGCTGCGGCCCTACCAGCAGGACGGACTGAAATGGCTCGACTACCTGCACAGCCACAAACTGGGCGGCTGCCTTGCCGATGACATGGGCCTCGGGAAAACCATCCAGACCATCGCACTGCTGGCACGACTCTATGTCGGCGAGACACCCCTGAACGGAAACACGTTGCCACCCTCGCTGCTGGTCATGCCGCGCAGCCTGCTCTTCAACTGGCAACGCGAACTCGACCGTTTCTGCCCTGCCCTGCGCTACCACACCTATTACGGCATGGAACGCGACGTGGACGCCGCGCTGGGCAGCCAACTGATCCTCACCACCTACGGGATGCTGCGAAGCAACATCAAGGACTTCATGGATCCCGAATTCCTGTATGTGATCCTTGATGAATCGCAGGCCATCAAGAATAGCGATACGCAAACGTCCAGGGCCGTGCTCACGCTCAAGACCTCCCATCGGCTGGCCATCAGTGGCACGCCGATCGAGAACAATCTTGGCGAGTTGTATTCCCTCTTCCGTTTCCTCAACCCGGCCATGTTCGGTTCCAGCGGCGAATTCGACCGTCAGTACGCCACCCCTATCCACCGGCACGACGACCAGGATGCCGCACGCGAACTGCGCCGCAAGGTCTATCCATTTATCCTGCGGCGACTCAAGCGCGATGTGCTGCGCGACCTGCCGGACAAGGTCGAGCAGTTGCTTTACGTCGACATGAGCGACGAGCAGCGCAAGCTCTACGAGGCACGCCGACGCTTTTACCACCAGACGCTCAAGCAGCGCATCGCGGAAGACGGCATCGAGAAAAGCCGCTTCTTCATCCTCGAAGCCCTGATGGAACTCCGGCAGGTCGCCTCCATCCCGGAAGTCAAGAGCGAGGATACCATCACGTCGCCCAAACGGGAAATGCTGCTCGAACAGTTGCAGGAAGCCGTGATCAACGGGCACAAGGCACTCGTGTTCACCAACTTCCTGGCCATGATCGAGAGGGTCTCGGCAGATTTGAAGGAGCGGGGGATCGGCCATGTGACCATGACCGGTGCCACGGCCAATCGCGAGGCACTCGTCAAGCAGTTCCAGACCAGCGACGAGACGATGGTCTTTCTCATGACGCTCAAGACCGGCGGTGTCGGCCTCAACCTGACGGCGGCCGACCGGGTCTTCATCTTCGATCCCTGGTGGAATGTCGCCGCCGAGACCCAGGCGGTGGACCGGACGCACCGCATCGGGCAGGACAAGACCGTCTTCACCTACAAGCTCATCGCCCGCGATACCATCGAGGAAAAGATCGTGACGCTCCAGGAACGCAAGAAGGCGCTGTTTGACAAGGTTATTTCCAGCGATGGTGCCGCCATCAAATCGCTGACCGAACAGGATGTGGACGAGATTCTTGGCTAGGAAGGGGTAATATGCCTCATGAATATGAAATCAGCAGGCTTCTGACGCAGCCATTGGATGATGTGCTCAGGAAGCTGTACAGTGCCCAGTTTTTCAGTTGGCTGAATAGCGAGATTCTGGAACCGCTATTAAGAACCCGTGCCGACCTACTGGAGGGAACCGTTTTATTCCCAACCCCCTCCGGAAAAAAGAACCCCAGAAAGGACGAGACGATTGAACTTCTTAAAGCGGTTCTCAACGAGCCCCGCCTGCGGTCTGCATTCCACGCCCATCTGCCCGATCCGCTCAAGGCCGTTCTTAAGGCGCTTACCTGGTACGGCTCACGATCACTCGCGGCACTTGAACAATTGGCTGGAGACCCCATTGCCGATCCCAATCCAGAAGAACACAGGCGTTATTACAACCCCTTTATTCTTCGTCCCGCCTATGGGTTCATCTGCATGCTTCGCAAGGATAATGAATATTCGTTTTATGGCTCATACCAACGAGAGATAACCAAAAAGGATATCGAAGCGCACCTACCGGATGCAATACGCAAACTGTTCAAGAGCGTCATCCCGCCACCACCGGAATACGATCTGCTGCCACTGGATGCGCCATCCCCTGCCGCCACGTTGCGCTATTCGGCATCGTCTATCATGCAAGAACTGAAAGCGGCGGCGGAATTTATCGAACAAGGACACGTCAAGTACACCAAGAGCGAACAGCTATCGAGAGTCTGCGTCCGCAAATTCCGTCAGGTGATCCAGGGAACTGAATTCTTCGACCCATGCAGCAATGGTGGTTACGAGCTCCTGCGCACACAGATGCTTCTGGGCTTTGTTTCTTTCGCGGGGTGCGAATTGCGCCAGAGCGTGCTAAACGCCACAACCGCCGATCCGCTGAAACGGATGCTCGAAAAGATCTCGCCGGCCTTCCTTGACGAGGAGATTCTTGTCCATGTGCGCCATGACCGTGACTTTGGCAGTTATGACCGCCGCATAACCAGTCGGCTGGCAACATTCGCAGCCAGTATGCCTACGGGAAAATGGGTATCTGATGCGAATATTCTCAGTTATTTCAGATTCCGTGACGAAATGATTTCTGTTTACGCGAAACTCCCCTACAAACTGTCTTTTCGCGTCCCCCGCAACTATGGTTCCGACCATTATGGATTGACCGATAACAGTCTTTTCACCATGATCAGCACTCCGCTGCTGTGTGGCTATGCGTTCCTGCTAGCGTCTCTGGGAATAGCGGAAATAGCCTATTCGGAGGTAAATCCGAGCCATGCCTCGCCTTTCACCAGCCTGAATGCAGTCCGGTTGACACCGCTTGGCGAATTCGTGCTGGGCAAGCGCAAGACATTCGCCATCGAGGTGGAGACTGGCCCAAAATGCAAGATACTGCTCGACACCAACCGGTTACTGGCCTCCTGCACGAATCTGGATCCCCTGACCGAACTGGCGCTCAAGCAGTTCATGGAACGAATCTCGGATGGCCGTTACCGCATGACACACAAAACCCTGCTGGGCGGTTGCGCATCACGCAAGGCATTGGAGGAACGGATTGCGCTGTTCCGGCGGGTCATCGCCGCTGCCCCACCGGCGATCTGGGAAGCGTTTTTCACAAAAACGCTAAACCGGATTGCCCCCCTGCAAAAGGAAAGCGACCTGGTCATTTTCAAGCTCGACACCGACGAGGAGATTCGGCGGCTCTTCAGCACCGATCCGGTCCTGCGCAAGCACTGCCTCAAGGTCGAAGATTATCGTATCGCCATCCGGCAACAGGATATCAAAACCGTCGTCAAACACCTTGAACAGGCCGGCTGCCTCTGCCCGCCTGAATCCCTTATGGCTCAAACACAAAAAAACCATGAACCGGTAAAAACATGTGAATAACTCGAAAAACGCATGTTTTCGCTTGCATTCGGTCTGCCAGCTGTATATCTTTACAGTCTTTCAGTTTTAGCAAGGAATTTTGACCATGAAAAAAGACATCCATCCGAAATACGACATGACTACGATCACCTGCGCCTGCGGCAACGTGAAGGAAGTACGCTCGACCGGCAGGGACATGCATGTGAACGTCTGCTCGAACTGCCATCCGTTCTACACGGGGACATCGGCCCTGCTGGACACTGAGGGACGAATCGACCAGTTCAATCGCCGTTACGGTCGCAAGACGGCCTAGCGTTGCCAACGAGGAGGGTCAGGACGGCGATATGCCGTTGCTGGCCCTTTTTGTGTCCGTATTCGACGACGACGCAGGGAACCCCTATGATCGAACCCGCCTTAATCGACCGAGTCCTGTTCCGGGTGCCGCAGATCGAGGCCATGCTCTCTGATCCGGCGACGGCGGCCGACCAGAACCGCTTCCGCAAGCTGCTCAAGGAGCATTCGCATCTCAAGCACGTGGCCGGCAAAGCGCAACATTACCGGACGCTGCTCCAGCGCATTGAGGAAAACACCGCGATGCTCGCCGAGAGTGAAGATCCCGAACTGGCGGAACTGGCCCAGGCGGAACTGGAGGAAAGCGAGACCGCCCTGCCCGAGGCAGAGAAGGCCCTGCGCCTGAGCCTGTTGCCGCCGGATCCGGACGACGCCCGCAACGCCATTATGGAAATCCGGGCCGGTACCGGCGGGGATGAAGCGGCGCTTTTTGCCGGCGACCTCTACCGGATGTACACCCGCTATGCCGAGGAGCAGGGTTGGAAAACCGCCATCGTCGAGGCGAATGCCAGCGAGTTGGGCGGCTACAAGGAGATCATCTTCACGCTCACCGGCGATGGTGTCTATGGCCTCATACGCTACGAGAGCGGCACGCACCGCGTACAGCGGGTCCCCCAGACCGAGACGCAGGGGCGCATCCATACCTCGGCCGCCACCGTGGCCGTCTTCCCCGAAGTCGAGGAAGAGGACGATTTCGATATCCCGCCCGATGAGATCCGCATCGACATTTTTCGATCCTCCGGCCCCGGCGGCCAGAGCGTCAACACCACCGACTCCGCCGTGCGCCTCACGCATATCCCGACGGGCGTGACGGTCCAGTGCCAGGATGAGAAATCGCAGCACCGCAACCGCGAGAAGGCGCTGATGGTCCTGAAGGCGCGCCTGCTCGATCACAAGCTGCGCGAGGAGGCCGAGAAACAGGGTGCGGCGCGCCGCCTGCAGATCGGCAGCGGCGACCGCAGCGAGCGCATCCGCACCTATAACTTCCCGCAGAACCGGCTGACCGACCACCGCATCAACCTGACGCTTTACAGCCTCGACCGCATCGTGGAAGGCCAGCTCGACGACGTCATCGGCCCCCTGCGCGAACAAGCGGTGGAAGCCCGCCTAAAAGCCGAACTAGGCGGTTGACAAAGTGGCTGGAGCATCTTGCTCCCGAATCCAGAGTAGCGGGAGCATCCTGCTCCCGCGTCCCGATCGTGCGAGCTGGAAGCTCGCCCCACTTTTAATGCTGCTGCCAGGCAGGCTTGTTGGCGTAGACCCAGCGGTAGTAATCGGCCTTGGCCAGCGAGGCCGCCGAGGCGTCATCCAGGATCAGGTGGGCACGCGGATGGAACTGCAGGACCGACGCGGGCATCATGGCACAGACCGGCCCCTCCACCGTCTGGGAGACCGCCTCGGCCTTGTTCGCCCCGAAGGCCAGCATGACCACCTGGCGACTGTCCATGATCGTGCCGATCCCCATCGTGATCACGTGATGCGGCTGTTCGGAGGGATCCGCGAAGAAGCGCGCATTGTCCGACAACGTCTGCTGCGTGAGCGTCTTGATGCGCGTGCGCGAGGCCAGCGACGAACTCGGCTCATTGAAGCCCACATGCCCGTCGGTCCCGATTCCCAGCACCTGCAGGTCAATGCCGCCGGCCGCCACGATCGCCTGTTCGTAGGCCGCGCAGAACGCGGGCACATCCGCGGTCATGCCATCGGGGATATGGATGCGCTCCGGCACCGTGTTGATGTGGTTGAACAGGTTCTCGAACATGAACCGGTGGTAGGATTGCGGATGATCCGTCGGCAGTCCGATATACTCATCCAGGTTGAAGGTGGTGACCTGGCTGAAGTCGAGACCCTCCTCGCGATGCATGCGCACGAGTTCCCGGTAAAGCCCCAACGGCGTACTGCCCGTGGCCAGCCCAAGGACCGCGTCCGGTTTACGCCGGATCAGACCGGCAATCATGCGGGCCGCAACCTCGTCGCCCGCCTGTGAATCAGATTGAATAATAATTTCCATTTTGCTCACTCCTAACCATTGACTTCTGACTAATGACTACCGCCAGGGACTTCGTGACCCGATGACTTCATGACGCCGTGCCTTACAGCGCCCCGGCCCCACTTTCTCGAAGACACCTGAATGCGCCCCCCGCTAACAGAACCGAGCCACCCGGCTCATGACATCGTTCTTGAATCGTTCAATCAGCCCCTCGCTAAACACCTCGACCGACGGCGCGTCGTCCTGCACCAGCGGCGTGAGATCAATCGCGTACCACGCCTGCTCCATGGCGTCGGTGGCGTGCGACTCCAGAAACACGGCATTGGCGCGCCGGCGTCCCATCACGGCCAGGTCATAACGCTTGCCACCGGCGATCTGCGAATCGAAAATCCCGTTCAGCGCAAACGCCAGATTCTCGTGGCCGCTGACATCAAGCACGACCTTCTCCGCATCCGGCAGCCAGTCCAGATCGCGCCACACCTCGCATCCCAGCACACGGGCCGGACGCTCGGCGGCCGGCAGGCTCCGGATCGCACGCAGCAGCGCAGCCATCACGGCAACGTGCGTGTCATGCTTGTCCGCCGGATTGTGCGTGTAGACCACCTCGGGCCGCGCCGCCACCAGGATCGCGCGCAAGTCGGCCTCGACATCCGCCGACGGCGGCGTCTTGACCGCCGCGCTCGGATAATCAAGCTGCGCCATGAAGCTGTACTGCCCGATCACCGCAGCCGTATTCTGCTCCCGTCGGCGCACCTGCCGCATCTGCGCATCCGTGAAGGCGGCATAGGCACCCTCGCGGGCACTGCCGCCACCATCGGTCACCGTCACCCCGCCGAACCAGCGGTCCTGTCGCTGGAACCCAGCCAGGATCCCATGCAAGGCCATGAACTCAAGATCATCCTGATGCGCCCCCACCCCCAGATGCGTGGTACGCGAAAGCGCCGACGCCAGCGGATCCCCATCCGGAATAAAAAGTTCCGCATTCGGTTGTTTCAATTGCATTGTGTTCTCCTCACCCATCGTCGATCTCGTTGCCACAGCTCGCGAGGACGCTCGCCCCCCAGAAAATCGGTCTTCCGTCCTCGGTCTGCAGTCTTCAGTCTGCCCTTCCCAAGGCCGGCAGGCTTGCCGCCGCGACGGCTTGACCGTGCCGTTTCATCTTCTCGTCGGGCATCGTGATCGAGATTGTTTCCGCCTGCAAGGGAAATTCCGTCTGTAGAACCTGCTGTGCATGGCGGATGATGATCTCACCGGCCGCCCCCGAAGTCACGCGACCGAGGATCAGGACATGCCGTAATTCATAGAACCCGGCATACTGCGCCAGCGCATACCCGAAACAGGTCCCGATCGTCTCAAACACCTGCCTCGCCGCCGCCTCGCCAGTCGCCAGCCGCGCCTGCACCTGCTCCAGTCGCTCCGCCAGCGGCATATCCGGCGGGAACGCGATACCGGCCACTGCCGCGAGGCGGGCGACCCCCTGCTGCGAGAAGTACTGCACGCCGCAACCGCCATCGCCCGACCACTCATCGACCGGCGCCCCGGCCCGGTAATCGACCGGCGCAAACGCTAGCTCGTTGAGCCAGCTCGTGATGCGCCCCTCCGGATCACAATAGCCCGCCGCCAGACTCGTGCCCATGGAAATGCCCAGCAAGGCCCCGTCGCGCAGCGACATCGCCCCCGCCAGGGCGGTCACCTCACCATCGTTGACCACATCAAACGGGATGCCCCCCCAGTCCGCCCGCAAATCGATGAACAGACGGCGCACCGACCGGTCGAAATACGCTGGCGACACCCCGCGGAACAGCGAGGCCACCCGCACCTCGTTGTTGACATACACACCCGCCGCACTGCCACCGATGGCATCGACCCGTGGCAGATGCGCGGCGGCCCGCTTCAGGCTGTCCTGGATGCCTTCGCGATGATAGCGGGGGTCGGCCTCGAAATAGGGGTTCCAGGGGATCTCCTCCGAAAACACCACCTTGCCGTCGATCAGCGCCGCGCATTTCCGGTCACTGCCGCCCAGATCAAAACCGAGGCGGCAACCGTCCAGATGACCGCCAAGTTCGACGGCGGGAGCCCGTTGCGGCGGCAGGTCGTCAGCAGCGGCATAAGCGATTGCCAGGGGGTCGGCAAAGATCTTACCGCCGAAGATATCGGCATCGAACGCGCGCGGGCCCGCCGGACAATAGACCGCAGCCAGCCAATCGGCCACCACCGGGTTGCTGACCAGGACACGCGACGCCCCCTGCTGCCACAGCAGGAATTTGAGCAGCCGTTCCGTGTAGACACGGTTCATCGCCTGATACGGTTCACGGTCGGGGAGCAGAACCGTCCGGCAACGGTAGCAAACGCCATCCGGGCGCATCAACGCCATCTCGAGTGTTTCTGACGCCGGTTCGCTTGCCACCTGTTGACGGTAGGCCCGGTTCCAAAGCACGGCCGGCACGAACCCCGGATCCAACACCGGTCTTATTGCCACATTCACCTGCATTCGCTGCCTCCCTTATACGGATACAAACCACACGCATCCAAAACTCGGTATCCTAACGTGGATACGGCGACGACGACAATCACAAACTTGACCGTCCTGCGATAAACGGTTAGCTTGCTCCCGTATTTACTCATGCTTCGGAGGATCCACCCGCATGCACGAACGGGACATCACCCTGCAGGATAACCTGGCGTTGCGCCAGGCGCGAACGGTTGTGCTCGATCAAGGCGAGCCCGAAACCAAGCGCGAGGAGATCCGTGCCTATTTCCATGCCACATTCGATATCGACGAGGCCCTGCTCGAGACCCTGCGCTACGAGGAGGCTTTCACCCGCCGGGCAGATCCCCTTCGCCACCCGCTGATCTTCTACTTCGGCCATACCGCCGTCTTCTACATCAACAAGCTGATCGTCGGCAAGCTGCTGGACAAGCGCATCAACCCGCGATTCGAATCGATGTTCGCGATCGGCGTGGATGAGATGTCGTGGGATGACCTGAACGAGGCGCATTACGACTGGCCGGCGGTCGACGCCGTCCAGGCCTACCGCAACCAGGTGCGCGAATGCATCGATGACCTGATCGGCACGCTGCCGCTCAAATTGCCGATCACCTGGGAAAACCCCTTCTGGGTGATCATGATGGGCATCGAGCATGCCCGCATCCATCTGGAGACCTCATCGGTCCTGATCCGCCAGTTGCCGCTGGAACTACTACGGACGCATCCGCTCTGGACGCCCTGTACCGTAAGCGGCGAGCCGCCAGCCAACAGCCTCTTGGCGGTGCCGGGCCGCACGTTCGACTGGGGCAAGGACAAGACGCACCCGCTCTACGGCTGGGACAACGAGTTCGGCACGCACCGGGCGGAGGTCCAGGACTTCCTCGCCTCGCGCCTGCTGGTCAGCAACCGCGAGTTCCTGGCCTTTATCGAGGACGGCGGCTACCGGGCCGACCGCTGGTGGACCGACGAAGGCCGCGCCTGGCGCGATTACGCCGGAATCGGGCATCCGCGGTTCTGGGTGCCCGACGGCAAGACCTACCGGCAGCGCAATATGCTCGAAACCATGCCCATGCCCTGGGACTGGCCCGTGGAGGTCAACCAGCTCGAAGCCAAGGCATTCTGCAACTGGAAGGCGGCGGAATCGGGTAAGCCGATCCGCCTGCCGTCAGAGGACGAATGGCTGGTCCTGCGCGATCATTGCCTGACGACCGACCAGCCCTACTGGGAAACGGCGCCCGGCAATATCAATTTGGAGGGGACGGCCTCCTCCTGCCCGGTCACACGCCACGCCTTTGGCGACTTTTGCGATGCCATCGGCAACGTCTGGCAATGGACCGAGACGCCGATCAGCGGCTTCCGCGGCTTCGAGGTGCATCCCTGCTACGACGATTTTTCCACCCCCACCTTCGACGGCAAGCATAATCTGATCAAGGGCGGCTCCTGGATCTCGACCGGCAACGAGGCCACGCGCGACTGTCGCTACGCCTTCCGCCGCCACTTCTACCAGCACGCCGGCCTGCGCTATGTGGAGTCGGCCCAGCACGTGCAGGTCGCCGTCAATGTCTACGAGACCGACGAGCAGCTCTGCCAGTACTGCGAGTTCCATTACGGCGATCCGGTCTTCGACGTGCCGAATTTTCCCAAAGCCTGCGCGGCCCGCTGTCTGGAACTGATGGCCGGGCGACCGCGGCGACGGGCGCTGGATATCGGCTGCTCGGTCGGACGCGCGACTTTTGAACTGGCGCGCGGCTTCGACGAGGTTACCGGGCTGGATTTTTCGGCGAACTTCATCCGCATGGCCATCGCCATGCAGGAACAAGGCGCCATCCGCTACACACGCCGCGACGAGGGCGAGCTGATGACCTATTGCGAGCGCACCTGCCGGGAGGTCGGGCTGGAGGCGCTTGCCGCCAAGGTCGCCTTCTTCCAGGCCGACGCCTGTAATCTCAAGGACCTTTACCAGGGCTACGACCTGGTCTTCGCCGGCAACCTGATCGACCGCTTGTACAGTCCGCGCAAGTTCCTGTCCACGATCCACGAACGCATCAACCGCGGCGGCCTACTGGTGCTGACCTCGCCCTACACCTGGCTGGAGGAATTCACCCAGCGGGACGAATGGCTAGGCGGCATCCGCCGCGACGGCGAGCCCTACACCACACGGGAGGCCCTGCACCACTGCCTTGCCCCCCATTTCACGCCCGTCGGCGAGCCGGAGGACATCCCCTTCGTTATCCGAGAGACGCGCCGCAAAACCCAGCACACCATCGCCCAGCTGACGGCGTGGGAACGGCGGTTTTAAAACAGGAAGCTGGCGGTTGTTGGACAGAAATCAAGATGCCCACGTCAAATCCAATTCCTGATGGTGCTCTGCGCCGTCGCGCAAATACAGAAAGAGAGGTCTTTTTGTCGAACGTCCTACGCACCGGACCAGCGAGGGCGTGCATCGCACGGCCTCTTACCGGGTACGATTGAGCACGTGGTTCGATCCTCTCAATTTCAAGTTGGGGATGGCATCGCTTTCATACAGGGCAGAAACCACTGCTTTTGCCGGTTCGCTGATGCGTTCGTCCTCACTCCTGTTGAATTCCTGAAATGAGCGTAGGATGCGCTCGTTTCCGCATGCTGTCCACTGGAGTGTGTTGGCTATAGCCTGTCGAACCGTCAGCGTGGCGGTATACCGCTTCCCGGAGAACGGGACAAAGGGGATTCTATCGACGACTTCAACGCTCCATTCCCCGTTGTCGCACGCAAACTGCGAAACAATGGCGTCTTCGATGGCCTCAAGGGGGTATTCCCCAGGGAGAATGAAATCAGCCGGACGATGAAAGCAACTGAGAACAACCTGAAGGCCTGGGGAGGTCAGAACCTGCGCAAGATTGGTGTCTATGGTAGAGCCGTTTGCCTGGTAGACTTGCGGGGCTGGCCAAGTCAGGGGCTCTTGGAGAAGTTCTGCTATGGCGCACCAGATCCCCGCTCTTGTCTCTGACGAATTTTCGGTCCGCGCAAGCTCAATAGCGCGGCTCAGTGCGGGCCTCGTCCCGAAGTGTGCAAGATGACAGGCAGCCGCTGCGCGGATGGCAGGATCCTCATTGCGTGAGTAGTGTAGCAACAGCGCCTCGGCGCCGACGACAGTGTCGCGATCGGGCCCCAGCACGTAGCGGCAGATGTTATTGGTTGTTTCCTGCGTTCGCGTCTCTTCGTATAAGGTCGTGATGACGGCAACGGTGCGTTCACTCAGGTCAGGATAGCGGGTGTGGTAATGCGTCGTACATCCGGTCAGACACGTTGCTGCAAACACGAGGAAGCGAGGGTATGAACGTTTCACAGGTTCCTATCTTGTCATTCGGTCGTATTCGGCATGAGTGCCAATCCAGTACCACAATATTCCTTGTGGCGATTCAACGCCTACAGCCCGATAGTGAATACCTATGCGCACGGACCAATGCCGCCCGACTTTCTTGAGATGTAGAGAGGGATGACGCGGATCAGATTTAAGAAGATCAAAATTATGGTCAGCCAAATCCCGAATATGCCGCGGCAAACGATGATATTGGTTCCAGAAGTCGGGGTGGGCGTGATGACTCATAGCTTGGCACAACGTCCGTCGGCCAGATCGCGAAGAGCCTTGTCGGCAAACTCATCAAGAGCACCACGTTTCGCGTCGTCTTCGAACTCACGATCCCACAGTTCAGCATCGAACTGGGCGAACCAATTGCGAAATTCGCCGAGATCTGGGGCTGGCAGGTGAACGACCGCATCTTCAATATCTTGTAACGTTGTCATGTGGCAATACTCTCACCATACGGTTACTATGTCAATATTCTGTTCCTCCGCTTCTACCGGTAGGCTTCGCGCGAATCACGTCCGGATCCTAATACAGAATGCACTCCAGATCCAGCCGGCAACCAAGGCAAACACGGCGAGACAGACTACCAAGTCAATGAGTCGGTTACAGCGTGGGCTGGCGGCTTTGGCCTTCAAGACAAGGGCAATGGCAAGCATTATGGAAACAGGCAAGGTCCACTGCCAATGGATGAACTTGTGAATTCGCTGGGGCCACAAGTCATCAACACCGAAGTCTCGGTACATCTCGACATAAACACCGCTGGCGAGACCTTGCAGCGTGAATACACCGATGGTGAACCCCCCGAGCAAGGCGGACGTCACCCATTCCGGGGTGCGCCACCGCAAGAGAGCCTGAATCCGCTTCATCTTTCTCCTAGCACAACGTTATGAATCAGGCGCGGCCTTTAGGACATCGCCTGAATTCGATTACTGGGGAACATCAGGGAAGCCACCCTTCTCGATCTTCTCTGCCAGATTGCGAAGAATGTCCTTCCTGCGCTCAATAGGCACTCGATCGCTTTGAAGGACTTGCATCAGCGCACCGTCCGGTGTGTTCATCAACCTCTCAACGTATCTACCTGCCTCATACGGTGAGATGGATGTCTCGCCCAGTCCGCCTGAGATCGAACACTCGAGATTTACGGCTTGACCATAGAGCAGAAATGCGTCGACATGCTGCCCCCTTACCAGGCTTTGCCTTGCGTCGCGAAGCAATTGTTCCACGGCGGCAAGGTCCGATTCCGTCTGAACGTTCTGCGGAGCGCTACGACACTGCGGACCAGAGGCACATCCGGCCAAGATCATAGCCGCCAACCCCAGCAGGATTAGTTTACTCGATATGAAGAGGCACGTCCATACACGGGAAAGACTGCCTAATCCGACCAGGGGTATCAAGGCTTCAGGCGGAATTCGGTGGCTTGCATGTACCTCGCCATTCCGGTAGCCTGACTGGAGCTATTACAACAAACCCAAGAGGATCTAATGACAACGCCAAATGACAACACACCTCCCGAGCGGCTGGAAGACCAGTTGCGCGACTTGCTCAAGAACGCCAATCTCTCCTTCATGATGCCCGGTGCCGCCCCGAAAGCGGCCACGGCCGCGCAGGCGCCGCAGGAACCGCCCAAGGAACCGGCGGCCGACCCGCTGAAGCCGATCCGGGAGTTCAAGCTGCGCCCCCGCGAAGTGCGCGACTACCTCGACCGCTTCGTTATCCGCCAGGATGAAGCCAAGAAGGTGCTTTCCGTCGCCGTCTGCGACCACTACAACCATGTCCGGCAATGCGTCGAGACTCCCGCCACCGGCGAGCTCGAGTATCTCAAGCACAATGTGGTGCTGCTCGGCCCCACGGGGGTCGGGAAGACCTATCTGATGCGCTGCATCGCCAAACTGATCGGGGTCCCGTTCGTGAAGGCGGATGCCACCAAGTTCTCGGAGACCGGCTATGTCGGACGCGATGTGGACGATCTGGTGCGCGACCTGGTCAAGGCGGCCGATGGCAATGTCGAACTCGCGCAGTACGGCATCATCTACCTCGATGAGGTCGACAAGATCGCGACACAGAGCGGTATCGGCAAGGATGTTTCCGGCCGCGGTGTGCAGACCACGCTGCTGAAGCTGATGGAAGAGACCGATGTGAGCCTCTTCAGCCAGACCGACATCATCGGTCAGATGCAGGCGATCATGGAAATGCAGCGCGGCGGCAGCAGCGATGCGCCACGCACGATCAATACGCGCCACATCCTCTTCATCATGAGCGGGGCGTTCGACAGCCTACCCGCCCTGATCCGCAAGCGGGTCAAGGCCAGCGTGATCGGTTTCTCGCCAAAGACCGCCGACGGCCGCTCGCCCGAGGACGAGGAGGCCGCCTTCCTGCGGGCCGTGCAGACCCGCGACCTGATCGACTACGGCTTCGAGCCGGAATTCGTCGGACGGCTGCCCGTGCGCGTGGTCTGCGACCCACTCAACGTGGATGATCTTGAACAGGTGATGTTGCGCTCCGAAGGCAGCGTGCTGCGCCAATACGAGCGCGACTTCGCCGGCTACGGACTGGAGCTGAAGGTTGCCCCCGAGGCCGTCCGCGAAATTGCCGAGCAGGCCCAGGGCGAGAAGACCGGGGCACGCGGGCTGATGACCGTGCTGGAGCGAACCCTGCGGCACTTCAAGTTCGAGCTTCCCTCGACCGGCATCAAGGCCCTGCATGTGGAACGTGAGACGATCCGGAATCCCGAATCGGTGCTGACCGCGCTGCTGGAAAAGAGCGTGGCAATCCGGCTTGAATCGCTGGAAGCGGATATCCAGGCGGCGGCGGACGCCTTCGCGGCGGACACCGGGATCCGACTGCAGCTTAACCGCGAGGCGACCGAGGCGATTGCCCGGATTTGCCTGGATGAGCACATCACCGTCTCAAAATTCTGGAGCGAACGCTTTCACGATCTTGAATACGGATTCGGGCTGATCTCGCGCAACACCGGCAAGACGACGTTCCGAATCACGAAGAAATTCGTGCTCGCCCCGGCCGAGACGCTCTCCGCCCTGGTTGCCAAGAGCTTCCAGGCTGAAGACTGAAACGAGGAAGTCTGCGGTCTGCAGTCTGTGGTCTGCAGTCTTCCCCTACTGCCCCAGGCTCTGTAGCGCCAGCAGGGTGTAGGCGGTGACCAGGATCGGGTCGCTTTCCCAGTAGCGTCCCGCCTCGTTGAGCCAGTAGCCGTGGCCGGTCGGATCGATCTTCTGCGAATTCAGCAGGCGATTGGCCACCTCCTGGCGCCAGTTCACGGTGCCGCCATCCGCCAGCGGCACCAGATCGGCACCGTAGGCCGACAGCGACCGTGACAGCACGTTGAAGAAGAAGAAGTAGCCTTCCATGCCCATGCCGGGGTTCTCCTCCAGCGACCAGTGCTTCGAGGCCCAGTCGAACGCCGAGCGCACACGCGGGTCATCGCGGTCCACACCGGCATAAACCAGTGCCAGCATACCGGCATAGGTCATGCTGCCATAGGAGCGGAAGACCACGCGCCCGGCCGAATTGGTGACCGTTCCGGCCTTGGATTCGCCCGGCTTGTAGAAGAAACCGCCCGACTGATCCGACCCGGCGTCGGGGGTGTTCTGCATGCGGGTGATGAATTCCGCCGTGGCCTTCCAATCGACCTCGGCCCGCGCCTCGCCCGCCGGCCGCTGGTCCTCGATACTCTCGGTGAAGCGCATGGCTTCGGCGGCGTACAGCGTGTTCATCAGATCGGCATATTCACGGTTGGTGCTCTTGTCATAGCCGAATCCGCCTTTGTACTCATCATCGCCGCTATGCTGCCCCTTGGCGACAAAGGCCCGTGCATCCAGGATAATGCGCGTCAACGAGGGATCGCCAGCGGCATGCAGCGTGGTCATGCAAATCGCGGTATTGTAGTTGCTAAGCCCCCCACCCTGGCGACCTGCAACCGGCTTATAGATACCGCCATCGGGCTGCACACAGGACTTAAGAAAGGCCAGTGCCTTGGGCACGACCGTGTCGCGCGCCGGGTGCGACGAACGGATGAACGCCCAGGCTGGCAGAGCCGTCAGCGCGGGAAACTGCTCATTCGACCAGGCCCCGCTCTCCCGCTGGTTGGCTGCCAGCCAATCGAGCGCCCGGTCAATCGACGCCTCGATCTCGTGGGTCATCGACACCCCGATCGCGGACGCGCTATCCGCGCCAACCGGCACCTTCTGCGCCAGCACCTGTCCTGCAAGCAACA
>CAZOXS010000003.1:0-4488 GCA_964583785.1 uncultured Victivallales bacterium | reverse complement strand
ATTGGCTTGGCCCTGTTGCAGACTCGACAATATATCGGTGAGCAAGCCGGATCGTATGCGACCTCGCTGCGCACCTACAATCTGTTCGGCGACCCGGCCCTAAAATTACGCGGGGGCGAAAGCAATGCCGCCCCTATCTGGGTAAGCCAATATCCCCAATGGCGTTGGGAACGCTTTGCAACGCCGGAATTGCAGGATCCCGCGATCAGTGGCTCATACCATGCACCATCCGACAGCGGCCATGTGGCGGATTATATTTTCGGAACCCGGCGGCCGCGATTGCATATCTGGACAAGCGCGTCGGAAAATGGCCTTTCCTGGCCAGCGCGGGGGATCGCCACCGACGTGGATTTCCGCTTGCTGATGGCACCCGAGCCCAGAGGGCCCTGGTCCGTAGTGGAGGATGCGAACGGGATTACCTTCCAGCAAACCGATGCGCATCCACTATGGGAGGCCAACCTGCGGCTCCCCCCGGCAAGTGGCAGATCGTTTTTTAAACTGGAGGCAAGCGTTAAATGAATCGTGAGAATGTGGCTAGGAATCGACGGGGGTGCCGCCCGGTAAAGCGGATGGGGGAAGGCCTTGATTGAGGAGGAACAGGATCATGATAGAGATAATTGAAATGAAGGCGAAGACCACACGGGCTTTAGCGTTGCGCCAGTTGGGCGCGGGGATGGTGCTGGTGGTGTCTGTGGCGGCAGGCGTGCTCCATGCCGGGCAACCCCGCTACGGCGAAGCGGTGATTGTGAACAAGGTGGGCGACGCCCATGCTTACCTGATTGACGGTCCGGTACATGAGGGCCACCGTCGGCGGGTTGACCTGTTCGCGAATAGCAGCGTCGGCGAGACGGCCAGGGTAGGGACCGGCCGCGATGGACGGTTGTGCATGGCACTTTCGCCCGGGGCGGTTGTTTGCGTGGCGCCCGGTTCGGATATGACGTTCCAGCAGCTGCGCATGTCCGCCGATGGCCTGCCGCCGCGCGAGGAGGATGTGATCCGGCGGATCTACATAAACCTTCACAAAGGCAGGATCCTGGTGCATGCAGGTGCCCCGGTCGCCACGCTGGATATCCGGATCCGGACCGACGCCGGCGACATTCGTGCCGGTGGCGGGACGTTTAGTGTGGCCCGGCAGAAGGACGGCTCGTGGGTGGTCTTCAACGATGCGTTCGTGCAGACGCTTGATCCCGGGACGGGAAACCCGCTTGTGCTGGCGGAAAAGCAGACTGCCGCGATGCGTCGACAGCCTGATGGCACGGCGGTTGCCTGGCTGGATGAATCGCTGGCCGATTCGCCGCTGCGTGCGTTCGATCTTTGTGAGGTGTTCTTCAAGGATATTGAGCCGTTCCTCGACGATCCGCTGCGCTTCGACCGGGAGGGGCTTGCGCAATCCATCGGCGGGACGGACAGCGCGATCCGCTTTGTCGGTGGCGATATCGCGTCGGTTGATGTCAGCCCCTCGTTCCGTCCGGTTGCCTTCGCCAACGTGCGTCCGCGTGTGGATGCCGCGGACCATGGTGGCCGCTGGGGGAAACGGCGCATCTGGGATTGGTACAACAGCATCGGGCCGCAGAAGGGATTCAACTATGTGCCCCGCTACGCCGTGAATACGATCGAAATGTGGCAGGCGGGCACGTTTGACGAGGATGTTATTTCCGAGGAGCTGGGCTGGGCGCACGAGGCGGGTTACACGTCGGTACGTGTGCAGCTTCAATATTTGGTGTGGAAGACGGATGAGGACGGATTCATGGCTCGATTCAAGCGTTTTGCCGAGTTGGCGCAGCACCATGGCCTGAAAGTGACTCCGGTGCTGTTCGATGATCTGAATATCGCCGGTATCGAGCCGGTGGCGGGGCTGCAGCCGAACCCCGTGCCTGGTGAGCACAACTCGCGCTGGACGGCGTGTCCCGGCGAGGAGGATGTCCAGGACCGTGCGGCCTGGCCGAATCTTGAGCGGTACGTGCGTGACCTGATCGGGACGTTCAAGCGTGATGACCGTATCCTGTTCTGGGACCTGTATAACCGTGTCGGCGACGGGGGGCTTGGGACGCACTCGCTGCCGCTGATGAGCCAGACCTTCAACTGGGCCCGTGATATCAATCCAAGCCAGCCGCTGGCCGTTGCCACTTGGGGGCATTTCGACAGTGCGATCGGCGCCTGGATCCATGAGCGCTCCGACCTGGTCACATTCCATAACTTTGACAGTGCCGAGATCGTTGAGCCACTGCTCCTGGTGCTGGCGCGTCTGGAGCGACCGATGATCTGCACGGCATGGCTGATGCGCCAGCGCGACAATACCTTTGAGACGATTCTGCCGGTGTTTGCCGTCCACCGCGTGGGGTGGTTCAACTGTGGTCTGGTGAATGGCAAGACACAGACCTGGATCCAGCAGGCACAATTCCGCTCCGATAGCGATCCGGACTTGTGGCAGCACGATGTGTTCCGGTCCGATGGCGAGGCGTACAACCAGCGGGAAGTCGAGCAGATCAAGGCATTCCGGTTCATGGAAGCCGATTGATGAATACGAAAATAAACTATCTAGCGCCGTCAGTCAGCGAGGAAAAGGCCAGTGGTTTTCCCAACTGTCGCGAGCTGGTAACCATTGTGATCGAGCGGTTCTGGTTCGGGCTGGCTGCTGCCGTTGTGGTGTTCCTGGTCATCTTCCTGCGCCTGTCGCAGGCCGTTCCCCATTACCGCAGTACGGCGCTCCTGATGATTGAGCCTATCCAGCCCAGACTGCTGAACTACCAGGACGTCGTCGTGTCAAATATCCGTGATATCGAATATTTCAACAGCATCATCAAGACCTTGCACAGCCAGCAGATGATGGAAACCGTATTATCGCAAAGCGGGCTGGCGGAGCGGCATGATTTCTTTCCGGGCATTACCGGACTTTCCGGCAAGGCTGCCGCTGCGTTGGCATTGCTTACCATCAACGGGATCGAGAAAACCCGCCTGGTGCAGGTCTGTTTCGAACATCCGGATCCGCAGATCGCCAGCGACCTGGCTAATGCCATGGCCAGATCGTATGTGCAGCAGGAGCTGAATAGCCGGATGGCCGCATCGATGCTGGCTGTTGAGTGGTTGCGCGAGCGCTCGGTCGAGTACCGCGCGAAGCTTGAGCAGGGACTGCTGGCCTTGCAGCAGTATCGCGAGAATGCGCAGTCGGTATCGCTGGAGGACGACCAGAACATTGTCATTACCAAGCTCAAATCGCTCAATGCGTCCCTGACATCCGCGCAGACGGATCGCATCGATGCCCAAAGCGACTGGGAGTCGATCCAGTCTCGGGTCGAGACGCTGGTTGCGTCCGACGCCCCGGCCGATCGCGAGAAACTGCAGATGCTCGCGCCGGAACTGGACAATCCGGTTCTCTCCGAAACCCTGTTCCGCTTGCGGGCCCAGCAGCAGCGGGTTGTCGGTCTGCGCGAACGGTACAAGTCCGCGCATCCCGATTTGAAGGATGCCCAGCGGCAGGAACTACAGGTGCTACAGGAATTCAACCAGGTATTCGATGCCGCCATATATGCCATCCGGAATCGCTACGAAAAACTCTTGGCACGTGAGGAGAATCTCGCTAAAGCACTGAAGGCTCAGGAGCAGGAGTCGTTCCGCCTGGCGCGTCAACTGGTGGAGTATAACGATCTGAAGCGGAATATTGACGCGGATAGGGAAATCTATGAAGCGGTTATGGCCCGGATGAAGGAGGCGAGTCTGTCGGGGAGCCTGCCATCCGAGGTTATTCGCCTGGCCGAGGAGGCTCGTCCGGCTGGGGCTCCGTTCCGTCCGAACCGTTCTCGTGTTTTGCTGCGTGGCGGAATGTTTGCCGTCGCGTCGGGGTTTGGCGTGATCTTCCTGCTTTACAGCATTGATCACCGGTTCCGGCGGAATGAGGAAATCGAACGCTTGCTGGGGATGCCGTTGCTAACCGTCTTGCCCATGATCCGGGGGCGCAGCATCCGGGACAGGGGGATGCTTGCCCACGATGAGCCTGCCGGTGAAGTGGCGGAGGCGTTTCGTACGCTGCGTGCCATCATGGAGATCAATCCGTCTGTCGAGAATGCAAAGGTGGTGCTGGTGACCAGTGCGCACCCTGCCGAGGGAAAATCGCTGGTCTCGTTGAACCTGGCGTTGAGTTATGCGCAGGACAACCGCCGCAGCTTGCTGATCGGAGCCGATTTACGGCGTCCTGCATTCAGCCAATTCTTCACGGGGACGATGGGGCAGCAGGGGGTATCCGATGTGTTGTCGGGGGAGGTTGACTGGAAAGCCGCGCTGCAACCCGCATCCATTCCAAATCTGGATGTGCTCTCGAGCGGATCGAGTCGGGACCGCTCAGCCGAGCTTCTGGGGAGTCGCCGATTCCAGGACATGCTGGCCGAGATGCGAGGCGAGTATGATCGGATTGTGATCGATGCGCCCCCGGTTCTGGGAATCAGCGATACGCTGGTGCTGCTCAAACAGGCGGATGGTGTGCTCTTCGTGGTC
>CAZOXS010000002.1:0-4270 GCA_964583785.1 uncultured Victivallales bacterium | reverse complement strand
TTCCCAAAATATTGCCTGAACTCTGAACCCCTGAACACTGAACACTTACAACGCTTGGAATTGGCGATACGCCATGCTATATTATCGACTCATTTACTCAAACAATTTGCGATTAAGGAGCTAAACCTCCAGAAATGCGTTATTGCTAAAAGGTGACGCTGTCTGCTTGAATACCCCGTGAACGGTTACCAAGAAGCGTTGGCAATCCTGCACCTGCGAAATCCGGAAATGGACGATCACGCGGTGTCGGTGATGAGCCATCGTTTGTGTTGTAATGATGACCGGCCGGATGCTGGACCGAGTTATTAACCATAGCAAAGGAGATTGAGAATGCGGAGTATTGTTCTTGTGCCGGTGGTGGGGCTGATGGTTTGCTTAACCATGTGTTCCTGCTTGAAAACGCTGATGGGCAAGCCGACTTATGACCCCACCACCTATGGAACCACCGCTCTTCTGGATGCGATTCGCTCCGGCCAGTCGTCTGCCGGCGATGCCGAAGCTGCCGCGCAGGAACTCGCAAGGCGCAAGCTTTCCGAAGAGGACGGCTATGCGCTGATGGGTGCCCTGAAGGGTCAGCAACATCGCAAGGCACGAGTCGCGATAATCAAAACCATAAAAACGCAAAAGTTGAATTTTCTATTCAAGGACATGGCCATCTATTCCACAACAGCCCCAGATGCCGAGACGGGGATTGAGGCCGCCATGGCTGTGGTGGCGCTGGCACCGGGGGCGGATTCCGTTCTTGCATACGCGAGGGGCATGCTTGTGAAAGCAAAGTACGGCGAGGTTCGCGCCCGTGCCGCCAGACTGATCGTTACCAGCTTTGCCGACCATGCCGAACCTCTGTTCATCAAGGCATTGGAAAGCGAGAAGAGTGCATCGGCCGCGACTTTCATGTGTGAGTTCCTTGCACAGAGGGATCCGCTGGCAGTGCCGATATCCTGAACCGGATTGCAAACGATGTAAACCGTGTTTATGAGACGGACTCTTATCTTGGAACAAAAACCACCTCGGAAACGGTTCGCGGTGCAGCGGTGCGTGGCTCAGAACGCTTCCGTTGAGTTGAGACTGAAAAAAGCCTTCGCCAGAGTCCTTCTCATGCGCACCGGCTCGCGAGGACGCTCTCCATATGGCAATCAAGCGTTTGTCTGTAAATCTGGGGTACGAGCGTCCTCGCGAGCCGCCGGAGCAAAGGCACACGGTGCGCCGTCGCCCCTCCCGCCGCCAGTCAATCGGTATCTGTTGGGTGCTGGACGTTGGATGTTCCGTCTTCCGTCTTCAGTCTGCGGTCTTCAGTCTGCGGTCTTCCCCTATCCGTCCTCTTCCTGACTGCTCCCAGGCGCTCCATGATGGCCCAGAGCAACTGGACCGCCAGATATCCGGCGATTGCCGCCAATGCGGCCATAATCAGCGAGCCGCTGGTCAGGTAGAGGCTTTCGCGGAGAAAACGGCCGAAGTGGCCTGCAGGCACGAATAGATTTACAAAGCTGGCGACATGCTCGTTATGTGTCAGCAGCGTCTCGCCCAGCTTGCGGGCAGCCCAATAGATCGGCACGACCGTAAACGGATTGGTCACCCAGCAGGCCGCCATGGCGATCGGCAGGTTGACCCTGAAATAGATCGCGGCCACTGCCGCCAGCAGCATCTGGAACGGGATGGTCGGCGTGAATGCCGTGAACAGCCCCGCCGCCAAACCGCCGGCGATGGCGCGTTTGTCCGACCGCCAGACCTTGGGATGGAACGCATGCCGCCCGAAGATCGCGTGCAACCGCCCGCCGCGCATCGAGCGCTTGAAGTGCCGCTGTTTTCGAAACCATCGTTTACGCCAGAGTTTAATCATGATTCCAGGCATCCCTGTGGAATTCGGAAAATCCTATTCCAGCACGGCGCGGATGCGTCGCACGCCTGCGCTGGAGGATTCCTCCTTCTGAATGCGGAAGGTTCCCAGTTCGCCGGTCCGCTCGACATGCGGTCCTCCGCACACTTCCATCGAGAAGTCGCCGACGCTGTAAACCTTGACCTGCTCGCCGTACTTGCCGCTGAACAGGGCGGTCGCCCCGCGCTCGCGCGCGTCCTCAATCGTCATGGTCTCCACGCTGACGGGGTAATCGGCCTTGATCGCCGCATTGACGATTGACTCGACCTGCGCGAGCTGCTCGGGGGTCATCTTGTCCGGATGCGTGAAATCGAACCGAAGACGCTCGGCAGTGATGTTCGAGCCCTTCTGGGTGGCGTGCGCGCCCAGCACCGTCTGCAACGCCTTGTGCAGCAGGTGGGTCGCGGTATGCAGGCGCGTGGTCATCTCGGAGTTATCCGCCAGCCCGCCCTTGAACGCCTTCTCGGCACTCATCTTGGAGACTTCCTTGTGCTTCTCGAACGCTGCCTCGAACCCCTCGCGATCCACTGCCAGCCCCTTTTCCGCGCAGATCTCCTCGGTGAATTCCAGCGGGAACCCGCAGGTGTCGTAGAGCCGGAAGGCGACCTTGCCGGGAAGCTGCGCCTGGCCGAACTCCAGCATCTTGCCGATCACCTTGTCCAGTTCGCTCATGCCGCGGTTGAGGGTCTTCTCGAACTTCTCCTCCTCCTGCACCAGCTCGCCGGTAATGAAGCCGCGGCGGGTTTCGAGTGCCGGGTAGACATGGCGGTAACCGTCGATGACCGCCTGCGCCAGCGGTCCCGAGAAGCCGGGCTGCAGCCCGAGCTGCTTGGCGAAGCGCACGGTACGGCGGATCAGCCGCCGCAGGACGTAGCCCTGGCCGAGGTTGCCGGGCGCGATGCCCTGCTCGTCGCCGAGGATGAAGACGGAACTGCGGATGTGATCGGCCACCACACGGAAGGCGCGGGCGGTCGCGTCGTCATCGTCCATGCGCTTGCCGGAGGCATCGGAGAGAATCGCCATCACCGGGGCGAAAAGTTCGGTCTCGTAGACGCTGCCCTTGCCCTGCAGCATGGCGATCGTGCGCTCGACGCCCATGCCGGTATCGACGTTGTGCTGCGCCAGCGGGATGTAGCGGCCGTCCTCCTGCTTGTTATACTGCATGAAGACATCGTTCCAGATCTCGAAGTACTTGCCGCAGGAGCAGCCCGGACGGCAGTCCGGCCCGCAGGCCGTTTTCCCGGTATCGACGAACATCTCGGTGTCCGGCCCGCAGGGGCCGGTCTTGCCGGCCGGTCCCCACCAGTTGTCCTTCATCGGCAGCGCGAAGATGCGGGAATCCGGAATGCCGAGCTTGCGCCAGATCGCGGCCGACTGGTCGTCGCGCGGCACATTCGCGTTGCCCTCGAAGACCGTGACGGAAAGCGCGGCGGGATCGAACCCGAGGTACGACTTCGACGTCAGGAACTCATGCGACCAGGCAATCGCCTCCTCCTTGAAGTAGTCGCCCAGCGACCAGTTGCCCAGCATCTCGAAAAAGGTCAGGTGCGAGCGGTCGCCGACGCTGTCGATATCGCCCGTGCGGATGCACTTCTGGCAGTCGCAGAGCCGGACGCCCGCCGGGTGCTTCTCGCCCAGGAGGTAGGGCACCAGCGGGTGCATGCCGGCGGTGGTGAAAAGCACGGTGGGATCGTTCTCGGGGATCAGGGAACTGCCGGAGATGACCGTATGCCCCTTGCTCTTGAAGAAAGCCAGATACATCTGGCGAAGTTCGTCTGCTCTCATAATACACTTCCGTTCAGTTGAAAAGGGCGAATGATAACGACAATTGCGCCAGCGGTCAACACACCACGCAAGCCAACAGCCCTGACGCATGACCCGTTTTTTTGCCCGTCGCGGGGTCATCCGATCCGCTAGGCGGTTTTGAATGTACCAGAGCGGTCAGTTGCAGAGCAAGATTTAGTCGGATTCGGGGTGGCTCCATGGTTGCCACCACCGAAGAGGACGTCGAATAGCCCGGTGCAGACGGTTCTCTGGCGTGCTCACGATTAACGGTTGGCTTGCTCAAGGGTCAGCAGCTTACCTGCCTCCTCCCATACTGATGGCAAGACCTCGCCCTTGTTTTCCAAGGCCGTCCCATGCCGCCGCCAAACACGATGCGCGGGATATTCGCTCGGATGCCTGTGATTGTCACCTGCTGACGCTACCGGCAATCACACCGGTTCGACTGAAGGCGTCCGTGATCGACTCCACGAGCATTTCAAGGCCACGTTCCTGGAGCCAGGCGTACATGCTGATCGACTCGTGCAGGAAGCAAACGGCCTGCTGCGCGCTTAGCGAACCGCGAAACCCTCGCCGCATCAGAAACATATGAACGGCCTCGGCCGACATCCG
>CAZOXS010000001.1:0-7362 GCA_964583785.1 uncultured Victivallales bacterium | reverse complement strand
TGCTTGCCGGTTTCTGTGTTGGGAGAGGCGGCCAGCGGTTGTCCCATCCGATCACGGAAATCGGGTGACATCACGCCATGGTATTTGTTGTGATCGAGGTAATAGTGCAGGACGTCCGGATCATTGCTGATCGATTGCCGCGGGTCGAAACAGGCAATGTAGCCGCGCAGGTTGGCCAGCATGGTGTTGCGTTCATCTGCGGTCAGTACCGTGGCAATAAAGTATTCAACGCCCTTGCGGATAACGGCCGGGCTATGACCACGGGCCGTGACGATGGCAAAGAGACGGCCCTCAACCAGGGTGAGGCGGAACTTCTCGAAGCTGGGGGCGGCTTTTGCCTTTCCTGAGACCACCCGGTCGATGGCGGTGCGAGTGTCGCGCAGGAAAATGTTCTCCGTGTCCACGTCGAGATCCCGGAATTCGCGGAATGCGTTCTCCCAGGATCCGCCCGGCGGACGGTAGTTGGCCGTGTCACCACGGATGACGCTGAAGACGGCGGTGGATACCGGATGGGGTTCCCAGCGTCCGTCGGTGGTGCGGTGCTCCAGGTGGATACTGGTGGGCATGTGGAGGATGTTGTCGTCCCAATCAAAAATATAATATTTCAGATCACGCTCAGCCACGGCGTAATTGACGTGTTGTGTCGCCGTTCTCATCATTCATCGTGTCTCCTTTATACCTTGCTGCGGCGGTTGCCGACCCATTTGCGTATGTCTTCACGAATCGCTTTCCACTCTGCGGGGTTGAGTCGCTCCTCCAGGAACCGGGTGTAGAAGCCGGTGATCACCTCGCGCAGCGTGTCAAGTGCCAGCATGCGGTCCTGGAAACGGCTGGCGGCATCGAGATCCTCGCCTTGCGGCAACTGCGTGGAGCGGAAGGTGAAACTGTCGGCATCGAGCGTGAATTTCCAGGTGGTCTCGTCGCGGGCGAAGATGACTTTGGCCCGTTTGAGCTTCTTGCCGCTGAGCAGCGCGGTACGGGCTTCAGCACTGACCAGTGGCTGGCCGTTGCGCAGGACGGTCTCGTGTGCGCCGGCCCCTTCGAACATGAAGCAGAGTGGTCCTTCGATGGCGACGGCGAAAGGGCCGGCATCCAGCGTGGCGATACCGCCGCAAGCTTCGGAAAAATACCACAGCCAGGTCAGGAAATCACGTCCGACGTGCGGTTCGGCCATGTCGTCCTCGAGGTCGGGGGAAAAACTGGATGGCGGCAGGTCGCGGATGTCGGTCTTGAGATTCTTGGAGGCGACATTTTCCGGGTCGAAGGGGATCAGGTCCAGGCCAGTGGTATGCCGGAAATTCAGGCGCAGGGCGTCGAGCTGTTTGTCCGTGGTGGCGGTGGCGTAGAGGTATTGATTTTGCGGATCGCAGGCGATATCGATACCGGAGAGGGTCGGGGGCATCGTCGGCAGCAGGCGGGCTGTGACCTCCTTCTTGATCGCACTTCGCTCGTTGCGCTTGAGAAACGGCAGTCCGCGCGCCTGCATCTCGGCCAGCTCCTCCATCTTGCATTCAGCCTTCAGCAGGGCGGGCGGGATCACCCGTTCGGCCTTCATCAGTGTCAGCCTCAGGTAGCCGGCAACCATGGCACTCTCGTCGGTGATGTGGCGGTCGAGCAGATGGCGGCCGGTAACCCAGCCCGAGATCTCGCTCGTGCCCATGGTCTCGATCGGGGGAACGGCGTGGCGGGCAAACCGATCAATAAAATCTGCGGGAAGAGGCGAGGCGAGATAGAAGGTGCGGTAACTGATGGAGCCGGACTCGAATGACATAGGTTTGATTCCTCGTTTATGGTTTTCGACGAAAGCGTTATGACTGTGCCACAGCAGCGGTCCGATTTCAACCCCTGTGTGACAGGAATAAATGGCTGGAATTCGGTTTTTGTTTGTGAGACAGTTGCACACATAGCGTTTCTCAATGAGTCAAAGGGACGGATTGAAGCCATGCAGAACGTTTCCCGTAAGAGTGCAGGTTCCGTGTCATCTGGCGACATCCCTCGTCTGCTGGGAGTCCCCTTTGCGTCCGGCGTGACTCTGATCTACCTTTTGATCGGGAGCCTATGGCTTTTCTTCTCTGATCGGCTGATGCTGTTTATCGCGGGGACGCCGCGTCAATTGTTGTTCTTATCGACCGGCAAGGGCTGGTTCTATGTCTTGCTGACAGCCTTGCTGATTTACTGGTGTCTTGATCGGTTCACGCGCCAGATCCGACGGAATCAGCAGCGGATGCGGGAATACGCGGAGCGGCACCTGACCACGCTGCAAGCGATTGGCGATGCGGTGCTTTCCACGAATGCCGAGGGGTGCATCGAGATCATGAATCCCGTGGCGGAATTGCTGACGGGATGGACCGCTGAAGCGGCTTGCGGGCGTCCGCTTGATGACGTTCTGAGGATTATCGACGAAGAAACGCGCGAGCCGGTCGCGCTGAATTTCAGGCGGGCTGCCGATGCCTGTTCGGGCGGCGGGCCTGCAAGGTCAATGCTGCTGATAGCACATGACGGGGCCGAACTGCCAGTAGCCGTTTCGGTCTCGCCGATACGTGACGTCGCGGGCAGCGTCAGCGGTATGGTGCTTGTGTTTCGTGACCAGCGTGCAGCGAGGGATGCGGATGCGGCACTTCGAGAAAGCGACCTTGCGCTGAGACGGGCCCAGCGTCTGGCGCACATCGGATCCTGGGTGTTTGACTTGAACAACGGTACTGTATACGCATCGGACGAGGCGCGGCGGATCTATGGGCTCGATGGGGATTCCTGGCCAATCGATGAGATCCAGAAGATTCCGTTGGTCACGTATCGCGAGATGCTGGATAAGGCCTTGGCCGATCTTATTCGGAACAGCAAGCCTTATGATGTCGAGTGCCAGATCAGGCGCTTGTCAGACAAGGAGGTTCGGTATATCCACTCGGTCGCCGAGTATGAGCCGGATCGGCGACGCGTAATCGGCACGATCCATGATATTACCGAGCGCAAGCTTTCCGAAGCGGCACGTCAGGAAAGCGAATTCCGCTATATCGAGCTTTTTGAGCATGCGGTTGACGGTATCCTCGTGGGAACGCCTGAGGGGCGAGTCTCCGACGCCAATTCGAGTGCGCTGCGCCTGCTGGGGGTGGATAAGGAGACTCTTTGCGGGCGGCATATCAGTTCGTTGTTCTCGGAATCGCAGTTGCAGGAAGTGCCGCTGGATTTCGCGAGACTGCAAAAAGGAGAAACGGTGGTTCGCGAGCGGCAGTATGTTCGACCGGATGGCAAGGTACTGTATATTGAAATGCACAGTAAGCAGATGCCGGATGGGGGTTATCAGTCTATTTTCCGTGATGTTACCGACCGCAAGCGCGACGAGATCGAACGCGAGAGCCTACAGGCACAATTGATGCAAGTGCGCAAGATCGAGTCTGTCGGGCGCCTGGCTGGCGGTGTGGCGCACGATTTCAACAACATGCTGGGCGTGATCATGGGGTATGCCGAAATGGCCATTAACAAGCTCACTCCCGGAGATGCTTTGCGCGGCGATCTGGATGAAATCATGAATGCCGCGCGGCGTTCAGCCGAAATGACCAGCCAATTGCTGGCCTTTGCCCGTAAACAGCCCATCAGGCCGCATGTGCTCGATCTGAATAAGACGGTGGACGGGATTCTCAATATGCTTCGGCGCCTGATCGGTGAGCATATCGATCTGGCCTGGAGCCCGGCCTCAAACGTCTGGCCCGTGAGGATGGACCGCTCGCAAGTCGAGCAGATCATGACCAACCTGTGCCTGAACGCCCGTGATGCCATTTCCGGTTCCGGGCGTATCGCCATTGAAACGGACATGGTCATTCTGACGCAAGTCGATTGCGCGAGACAGCCTGGCATAGCCCCCGGATGCTACGTCAAAATGACGGTGGCGGACAATGGCTGCGGCATGGACAAGGATCTGCTTGATTCGGTGTTCGAGCCCTTTTTTACGACCAAGGATACCGGCAAGGGAACGGGGCTCGGGCTGGCAACCGTGTACGGAATCGTCAAGCAGAATCGGGGCTATATACACGTATCCAGCACGCCGGGAGAGGGCACATGTTTCAACATCTACCTTCTGCGTTGTGATGGTACCCCTGATGCGGATCCGCCGGAACAACAGGAGCACCCGTTGGTTTCAAACGCAGACGAGACGATTCTTGTCGCCGAAGATGAGCCGGGTATCCTGAATCTCAGTGAAGTCGGGCTATCTGGGCTGGGGTACAATGTCCTTACGGCGACCTCGCCCGAAGCCGCGATTGAGATCGCGAAGCAATATGCCGGACGTATCCACCTGCTGTTAAGTGATGTCGTTATGCCGGGGATGAATGGCAAGGATCTTGCGACAGCCGTGCGTAGCTACTGCCCGGCAATTAAGGTGCTGTATATGTCGGGCTATACGGCCAGAGTGATTGCGCAGCATGGCGTGCTGGCTCCCGGTACGCATTTTTTGCAGAAGCCGTTCACGATGCGTACGCTCGCCACGAAAGTGCGGGAAACGCTGGATGTGGATGCCCCCCAGGATTGACCATGGTGACTTCGGGATCATTACGTTTGTATTGGCGGCCGATGATGCTCTTGCTGGCCTTGGTTGCGGGAAACGTGGTGGTCGCCAGCGAGCCGCCGTCAACCGATATGATCCGTGAGCGGATAGAGGCAATCGGCATTCGCAGTTTACGTTCGGCGGATGGCCATATTGTTGTTTCCGGGCCGAATTCGTTCGAGAATGCCAGGCTACTGGCTTGGGCGGGAGAGGTGCGCGAGCGGGTGGAGTCGGTGGTCGGGTTGCCCTTGCGGTTCGATGCCCGCAGTGTCCGTTTTCTGGTTTCGCCGGACGACACCAACAGGGTTGCCCTTTTGCTGGAGCACGAATATTCCGCTGGCTTGTGGATCCAACGGCTGGTCCTGCGGGACTATGCGGCGATTCAGCCCCGTGAAGGTTTGGAGTCCATTTGCGCGGCCTTTCTGGCCTTGTATATAAAGCCGGGGGAATCTGACCATGGGCTTGGTCGATTTTCTGTTCCGTCCTGGCTGTATCAGGGGGTAGCCCAGGTGCTGACTGCCGAAAACCGCGACGTGACGCTTGACAAGGCCATGGGATTGTGGCGCGAGGGACGACTGCCGCCCTTGTTGCAGATCATGTCTGATCGCTCTGCTCCTGGCCCCGAGGATGATGAAGCATCGCGTCTGCTTCCTGCGCGTGGAGCCCTTGTGCTTTGGCTGACCGGAATGGCCTCGGACCAAAACACGTTAACAGGCTTGTTCGGGAGTCTCGCCGAGGGGCGGGAGACAAACCGGGAGTGGCTGCGGAAGCAATTGGCGGCAGAGGGGGGGGATCCCGACGAATTATGGGATCGCTGGATACTTTCGCAAAGGCAGGTTGTGCGTTCGCTTGGCCGCCTGACTCTGGCACATCTGGACGCCCTGCAGGCCGCCTGGTATGTCCAGCCGGGAATCGACGGAATCCCGTGGGATATCGCACTCCCATCGGGAGCGGATTGCATGAACCTGCTTCCCTATCGTGATCAGCCATGGTTTTCAGGGGTTATCCGGCAAAAACGCTATCAAATTGAGATGCTGGCGCAGGGGCGGCCCAGGCGGTTTCATGAATTAACGGGTGCCTACGTGGATGTGCTGAACGCCATCGAGTCTGGCGAGCGTCCTGAATCCGTTGTCGGGATCGCTGTTATGGCGCGTCGGCAGTGGAGCCGCCTGCATGAAACCGTGCAGCAGGCGGGTGGTGCCTGGTCTGAGCACTGAGTTCGATCGCGGGGGTGCCAGCGCGTGGGCGCAAGGCACTTCTGCGGGGAGGCGTGTTCAGTGTTCGGTGTTCAGAGTTCAGCAAATCCGCGCGACATTCCGCTTGACTTAATTCGAAAGCCGGACGAGCGATAGCCCTTGTCTTGCCATCGAGGAGCGCGCGATTCAAATCGCGGATTTATCACTGGCCGATGGCCGTCCCGGGATGCCGGTCGAGGCCGTTCATATGTTTCTGATGCGGCGAGGGTTCCGGAACCTGACCATTGACAGCACGGCGGTCAAGGCGAACCGTTGCCGGCCGACGGGTTCGACGATCCTGGCAGGGCTTTTGACATGGGCGGACCGGCTCGGGCAGAAGCTCGATACGTTCGGGCTGAAGAATTTCAAGCGCGGATGGGTTCCCCGCTGGCTTGAAGACCACAAAAGAATAGCAGACAAAAGAAATAACCGTTGCAACGAGGGTTTATTGGTGTATGCTGTTAGTGGGAAATCCCACAGAATAAACGGATGATTTGAGGTACGACATGAGCACAACCATCGTAAGAGAATATGAGGCCCACCTTGATACGAAGAACCGGATCACGATTCGAGGTGCCGAAAGCGAATACTATGCCGTCAAAACATTCCTTGACGGACGCGTGTTGCTGGAACCCCGGATCCTTGTGCCGCCCGATGCGGTGTCACCGAGAATGTTGAAAATGCTGGACCGATCTGCCGCAAACCTTGCCAAGGGCAAGGCGTCCAGCCCGATTGATCTGGATCGGTATCTTTAAGGGAAGCATTGGACTATACGTTACGAATGGGACTGCCGGAGATGGATGCGCTTTGGGCTGACTTGACAAAGCGGTATGATCAAGAGCTGCTAACGAGATTGGAAGCGCAGTTTTTCAAGAAACTGGTAAAGACCTTCGGCTTGCTTCGAGATAATCCCCGCCATCCAAGTTTGCAGACGCACGATATCGATCCGCTGACCAGGCGTTACGGGTTCAAAGTATGGCAGTCTTATCTGGAGAATAACAAGCCAGCCGCTGGTCGCCTTTTCTGGGCATACGGTCCAGGGCAGAGAGAAATCACGATCCTCGGCATAGAGCCGCATCCTGAAGATAAGAAACGCGGGGCACATGACCGGATCAGGTTATCCGAATTGCCGCCGTTAAAAGAGTGAAATGTTACTCACTCCCACTCGATCGTGGAGGGCGGCTTGGAGCTGATGTCGTAAACCACACGGTTCACGCCCTTGACTTCGTTGATGATCCGGTTGGAAATCTTGTCCATGACGTCATAGGGCAGTTTGTACCAGTCGGCCGTCATGCCGTCGCGGCTCTGGACCGCCCGCACGGCGATCACGTTCTCGTAGGTCCGGTCGTCGCCCATCACGCCGACCGACTGGATCGGCAGCAGCACGGCGAAGTATTGCCAGACGTCGAGGTAGTTCTCCATCTTCAGGATTTCCTCGCGCACGCGCAGGTCTGCCTCGCGCAGCACCCGCAGGCGCTCGGGGGTGATTGCGCCGATGATGCGTACCGCCAGGCCGGGGCCGGGGAAGGGCTGGCGGTCGACCACGTAGCCGGGTAGTCCCAGTTCGCGCCCGACCTCGCGCACCTCATC